>NZ_DCEA01000001.1:0-785 GCF_002316705.1 Syntrophomonas sp. UBA1041 | reverse complement strand
GCCGGATGATGGCCGAGGTCCCTAAAGCCGATGTGGTAATCACCAATCCCACCCATTTTGCCGTGGTTTTGAAATATGAGGTGGATGTGATGCAAGCCCCGATGGTCGTGGCCAAAGGCCAGGATTTCGTAGCTCAGAAGATCAAGGAGATCGCACAGGAGCATCAGGTGGTAATGGTGGAGAACCCGCCCCTGGCCCGCACCCTGTACTACAGCGTAGAGATCGGGGCACTGGTGCCGGAGGAGATGTATCAGGCCGTAGCTGAGGTTCTGGCCTTCGTATACCGCCACAAAAAACTGGCTCTGTAACCGGGGAGGAATGAAAGTGGCCCAGGAACAAGCCTGGAAAGACCGCTTAACGGCAAACAGCGACGTTTTGATAGCCATGCTGGTAGTCACCATCGTGATGATGATGATCATCCCTCTGACGCCTTTTTTGCTGGACATCCTCTTGACTTTTAACATTACTTTCGCTTTGATTATCCTGATGGTGTCCATGTTCAACGTAGACCCGCTGGAATTCTCGGTATTCCCCTCATTGCTCCTGGTCATGACCCTGTTCCGCCTCTCCTTGAACGTATCCACCACCCGCTTGATACTGCTTGACGCCCATGCCGGGCAGGTGGTGGAAGCCTTCGGCAATTTTGTGGTGGGAGGCAATATGGTGGTGGGCATGGTCATTTTCTTGATCCTGGTGGTTATTCAGTTCATTGTCATCACCCGCGGCGCGGAAAGGGTTTCGGAGGTGGCGGCCCGCTTTACCCTGGATGCCATGCCCGGGAAGCA
>NZ_DCEA01000008.1:4170-9460 GCF_002316705.1 Syntrophomonas sp. UBA1041 | reverse complement strand
ACTCACACTGATGGCGTGCCTGGCCGGGATTGTATTCGAAAGCACAGCCGTAGCCGCCAGTGGCGCAGACAATGCGAGCGTTGCAACGCAAAACCCTTCTGGTGTCAGACTAATAAAAGTGAGTGACTCTGTATGGGTCCATACTTCGCATTTCAACTACAATGGCTGGCCCACGCCATCGAACGGGATGATCATTGAAACCGCCACAGGGTTGATTCTAATTGATACACCCTGGACATGCGAGCAGACTGCTGAATTGCTGAATACGACCTGGCAAATGTTTCTTAAAAAACCGGTATTGGCAGTGATCACTCATGCGCACCAGGATCGCATTGGCGGGATCGCCGTACTTATCGCTGACAACATCAGGGTAATCAGTACTCCCCAGACTGCCCAGTTGGCTGAAGGAGCAGGCTACCCAAGGCCTGAATCCGCCATTGACCAGGAAATGATGCCTATTACAGTCGGGGCGTCCGATTCCATTATCGAAACATATTATCCCGGCCCGGCTCACACAGCGGATAATATTGCAATCTATTTCGCCGCCGAAAAGGTATTGTTCGGTGGATGCATCGTTAAGTCGCTGGATTCAAATAACCTCGGGAATATCTCGGAAGGTTCTGTTGCCAACTATCAACAGGCAGTACAAAACTTAATCGATCGTTACAGTGATGCCAGTATCGTTATCCCAGGCCACGGCAGCTGGGGCGGCCGCGAGCTTTTGACTCATACTTTAGACCTCGCCAAAGCTGCGTATTAAGATTAGCTGCGTATCAGGACTACGTTTTATGGCTGCGTCTTAATGCCGCATCTTGCTTCCGCTTCCTGAAAAACCGAAGGGGCGGACGCTGCCTTATACCCAATATAAACTACCCACAAATATGCAATTGTCTTCGGAATCATAAGGATCCCAATAAGGCTGAAGGTATTGGCAAAAAGAACAACCGGCAAGTAGCAGGCAAAGGATATGATAACGGCTATGCCTATCTTCCTGAAAACATTGTCGCTGTGCCTTTTAGCTTCCTTTAGTGAAATGTAGACAATTATCGCGCCAAGTATTGCAAACGGAATGTTTCTGTAAATACCCCAATCAAGCGGTGCATTGTAAAGTGTCCACTGATTCTGTGGCATAAGGCTTAAAACTAATCTTGCAGCAGCAAGTACGCCAACCGCTATTCTTAATTTTTTGTCGTCCCTGATATTGAATCTTGTCTCCCAGATTAGGAAGAGAAGTACATAAAATGCTGTCATAGTAATGGAGGTAATCGCCTTTCCAATCCCAAGAACTGCAGCGTTTGCCTCAAGCCCTGTAGTCAAAAGCGCGTAAATCCTTGGCACCAGGTGGAAGGAATCACCGAAGCCCAAAATAAATCCCATGTATCCGAATAGCCTGACTATCCTGCTGTTCTTGCCCCACTTGATCATTTTAATTGACATATAGAGTACTGAAACCAAGTACAAAATGCTAAATAACACTTCAAAATACTTCATGAAGAACGCCTCCATATTTTTTTGTTATCCGATCTTCGTAAGCTTCCAAGTGAACACTGTTCATTTGTGTTCATAAGAAAATCATATCCTCAAGATCTCAAGATATGATTTAATCCAAAAGCTTCCTAAGAACATCCTCAAAGAAGTCATAATCATAATTCCTGTTCTGAACCATTGACATGAAGTTTATTACTATAAAGGAAGCCATTTTCTTAGCTTCAAATTCCGCTTGAACTTTGTCAGGGGCCTTTTCCCCAAGCAGTTCTTCAATCATGGCAGTAAGCCTTCCAACGTAAATGTGCTCCCTTTGGATACCTCCTTCCACATAATCAGGAGATTCATAAAACTCCCTGCTTAGCCATACTGATTTAAACCTGCCTACAAAGCTAAGCACCTCCTGAAATATGCACCTTAACCTTCCATAGAAGTCCTCCCGAGATTTAATAATTACCGCTGCTTTATCCAAAAACTCCTGCCAGTAGCTGGTCATCATCTCAAGGATCAGTTCCTTCTTGGTTGGAAAATAGTTATAAATAGTCCCAATAGAAATGTTGCACTCTTTTGCAACCCTTCTGATGCTTACACTGGAATATCCTTCGTTATAAAGGATCTTTCTGGCCTCGCCAAGGATTAGCTCTCTCGGATTATCAATCATTCTTGACAAAATTCAAAACTCCAATTCGCAAATGAACATCGTTCACTTAACATATTACCACCATGTAAACTGTTTGTCGAGAACTTGTTTTAAAGCCAGGTATCATCCTCAGAGCAATAAAAAATGTTGATAACTTATTTTTATCAGCGTATTTTAAAGCAGGCAGGAAAGTATTACCTGTGGTGGAAAATATAATTTAATGCGACAAATAGAAAAAGTCGGGGGGATCGGAATTGAAAAACTCCAGGTGTTGGGCTTTATTAGCCATTGTTTGTATGCTGGCCACGATTTTGATTGGATGCAAAGAGGTTACTCCAGTTGTTTTGGAGGCTTCAGGGCAGCTACGCCAAATCAGCCTGAGTTGGACAGAGAGTAAGAACGCTGTCGGCTACAATGTCTATCGCCGCACCGGGTCAACCGGTAGTTTTGTAAAAGTGACCGGGACGCCTTTGGTCAAAACAGTCTATGCCGACGCGATCCCGTCTCCTGCGGGCGATGGCGTTTTTTACTATTACTATATCACTGCCATTTCAAAAAAAGGCGAAGAAGTTCCATCCAATACAAGCAGCCCCCTCTAATATCGGTCCGTCCTGGTAAGAGCGTTAAATACGAGTCCCTTTTTAAGCATGTCAGCACTGAAGAGCCGTCCCCTTGTATCATAAGGGTAGGAAAGGGCAGGACTTTCCGCAGGCGTCGGCGAAAATCCCGGGAAATATGGGAATATCGACTATCAGTACTGGGGGGATTGCTATGGGAAAAATATCGGATGTAGTTTTATATACTGAGCGGTTGATCCTACGACCCTACTGCCCGGAAGACGCGGAAAATGTCTTCAGGGTCGTCAGCCGCAAGGAGATTGCTGCCACTACTTTGATGATTCCGCATCCCTATCCGCGCGCCAAGGTCGATTGGTGGATCAACTTCACCAATAACTGTCGCCAAAAAGGAACTGCTTGCGAGTTGGGGATTTTCGTGAAAGATACGGGTGCCTACATTGGCAACACAGGGTTCCCGGCGATTCTTCCGGAACACCGCAATGCGGAGATCGCTTATTTCATTGATCCGGATCGCTGGAATCAAGGTTACGGCACAGAGGCATGCCGGCGCGTGGTGCAATTTGGATTTGAAATGCTTGAGCTGGAACGCATCTATGGCAAATGCATGTTCAAAAACGTCGGTTCCAGACGCATTATGGAGAAAAGCGGTCTCCTTCTGGAGGGGATCGCCAGACATGGAGTTTGCAAATGGGGTCAGTTCGAAGACATCTGCCATTTTGGGCTGATCCGTGCAGATTGGGCAAGACAAGGGGACGGTTCATGCGTCTGAAGACACAGGGGGACGGTTCTGCTGTGCTGTTTTTGGCCCATAACAGCACAGCAGAACCGTCCCCCTGTGCGCCCCAACTGTTACTCCTCCTTCGGACTCCAGCGCACGATCAGCCAGCCGCAGGCGACACCAAAAATGGTATTGGCGATGAGCATCGACCAGTTAGTGCCCAGATCTGATGGGGCAATGGATGGCCCTCCCAGAGCATAAAAGTATCCATAAATAGCAATAAACATGATCGTATTGGCAACCAGCATTCCTTTTAGCCAGGAGTAACTTCGTCCGGTCCAATGGATAATATAGCAAGTTGTTATGCCCAGGATAGTACTGGCAAACTCCCAGATAAGAACGCCAAAAACGGCACCCCAAAAGGTTTTAGTCAGATCAGCAGGAAGGTACACTCCGGCAGATAGTTCAAAGCCGTAGTACTGACTGAGGCCAATTACCACCGAAACGGCCTGAAAAATTAGTTGCGGTATTGTTGCCGCAATACTGGACAAAGCCCCGCGGGCTATTTTATCCTGAACCACCAAATATGTATCCTTCCCGTCAAATTACTCTTAGTGTAGTTTATCCTGTGACGGCAAGCAGTACACCGAAATATTGCATGGTGTTTTTATAATCGGCTGCTACATACTGGAGGGCATACAGAATGACAAGTTGCACATCACCACCATTAATCGGCACCGGAAACCTCAAGCAAGGCTGTTTGAGTGGTCAGGTTGCTGTGGTCACTGGTGCCGGGAGAGGGATTGGCTTTGAGGCGGCCCGCGCCTTGGTTTGGCTGGGGGCGCGCGTCGCTATCGCCGAAATTAACCCGCTCACTGGGAAAAGTGCTGCTGACAGCATCAACTCCGAGTTCGGCCCGCCGGGGAAGGCGTGCTTCATCCGTACTGACGTAGGTAACGCCAGAGATGTACGCCGGCTGGCGAAAAAATTGGCTGGCACATGGGGGGGACGGGTTGATATTGTCCTGAACAACGCCACCCTGGCACTGGTCGGCCCGATCCATGACACGCCGATCAGAGATTGGGATTTGAGTTACCGGGTAAATATGCGCGGGCCAGTCTTGTTAGCGCAGGCCTTTTTACCCGGCATGCTGGCCAGACACTCAGGAACTTTTGTTTGTGTTTCCTCCTCACCGGGACCGTTCATGGGGCCTTATGAAACAATGAAATCCGCTCAGGCTGAGCTGGCTAATATCGCAGCTGGGGAAACCGAAAATAGTGGGGTACATATTTTTGCGATCGGTCCAGGTATTGTCCGTACGCCGGCGCTTGCGGCAGCAATGCCCAAGCTTGCGAAGCTTTACGGCAAAACGGTTGATGAGTTTTTTGCCATGAGTGCAGCCCACGAACTATCTCCTGAAGCAGCCGGTGCCGGATTTGCGGCCGCCATTGCACTGGCCCCCCGTTTTCACGGACAAGTGCTTGGATCGAAACAAGCGCTACATATAGCGGGAATCGATCTTCCCGAAAGCGAGAAAGGGCAGTCCACTGTTACATCACCGCCGCCGGCTCTTGAAGTTATGGAACAGGCGGCTGGCCTATGTCATGAAGTTCGCGCAACATTGGAGGAACAGTCGCAAGGATGGCAGGAACGCCCGATGTTTGAACGCCAGTGGGTGGTGCGAGACTTTCGTAAAGAAGCGGGTATGCCTGCGGAACAATGGCTGGAAGCTCTGGCGAGACTGCAGGATCTACTCTCCGGGGGTGACTGGCAGGGTGCCATTAACCTTAGGGTGCCACTACAGCAGTTGGCACACTATTATCAGCACTTGGCCAAGCTGGCTGAGGGTTACGAGAAAGATCCCGAAAC
>NZ_DCEA01000008.1:2755-3888 GCF_002316705.1 Syntrophomonas sp. UBA1041 | reverse complement strand
AGGCAGTTTTTATTTAGGAAGGTGACATGGTTGTCCGGTTCATTTTTACCACCCGAGTTTGCAATACTTCCTGTAGCTTTATACAAATCATTGCAGGGAAAATACTTTGTTGGCTATGCTGATAACCTGACAGCCAGCCCCGGGAAAAACGCCTGGGCTGGTCTTTTTAACCCAGTGGGTTCTGGCGTCATTCTCTACGTCAACGTTATTACAGTCACAAATGTGATGGGCATTCCCTTCGCGGGTGAGTTTTGGTTTAATGCGCTTTTTCCTGGTCCTGGTACACCCACGCGTTCTGAACTGTATACTCCATCAAATACTGCTATTCGTCCCCTCCCAGAACCGAAGGTCGCCATTCTGGAATTATCTGAAGCATCTCCTGTTGATCCGTCTGTCGGAACGAAAATCTATTCGCAGCTGGTCGCTGAGGAGTCGACGGTTGTTTTTGAAGAAAACGGCAAGTATATCTTTCCCGAGGGCGGATCGTTGGTTGTTCGCCTTAACGAAATTGCGAGCGAAACAATCGGGCGGGTGGCTTTCGGCTGGTGGGAGGAACCTTGCTCATGAAGGAGGAGACTAATAATATGAACCTGCCTGAAATTGCCGGGATCCCAATCGATTTGTACCGTTCCATGCAAGGACGATTTTTTGCCGGTCTTGCGGAAGATCTGCAGTTTGGCAATGGAACAAGTGCCTGGGCTAGCCTGACTAATCCCGTGGATTCAGGAGTTAACCTTTTTGTCTGGGCCTGGGCTATCACTGATGTACTTGATACAGCCTATCGGGTTCAGATTTGGATGAACGCCATGATGCCAGGGATACCGCGCATCTCACTCAATGTGGCACCAACCAATACCGCATACATGCCGCTTCCGGTTCCCCGGGTCAGACTGGAGTACGCTTCCATGACAGCAGGGGAACCTGTTGGTGGGGTTAAAGCTTTCGTAAGGCGCGGCCAGCCAGGGGTCTCCATTTACAGCGTGGAAGACGGTAAATTTATTTGCCCGCCGGGAGGATCCTTCGCCATATTTCTATCCGACCCGGAGACTCCCCAGATACGTGCTTCCGGAAAGATCTTCTATCAATGGTGGGAAGAAGAAACCGTCGGGATTTAACCCGACGGTCCCTGCTTA
>NZ_DCEA01000008.1:1275-2529 GCF_002316705.1 Syntrophomonas sp. UBA1041 | reverse complement strand
TGTGTCACTTTACATACTTACATCCCGGAAGCCTTCGCAAGTATGGCCTGGCCTATCATTTTGGCCATATCAACAATGCGGCAGGAATAACCCCATTCATTGTCATACCAGGCGAAGACTTTCATGTAATCATCGTCGCCCATGGTCATCAGCGAGTCAACAATCGCTGAGCTGGGATTATGGTTAAAATCGGATGAAACCAGCGGTTCAGTACAATACTCAATATAGTTCTTCATGTAAGTTTCGGAGGCTTCGCGCAGAGCTTCGTTGACGATTTTTACGTTGACACTCTTTTCAAGCAATACCGCGAAGTCAATTATTGAAACGTTCGGTGTCGGAACTCGTAAGGCAATACCATCCAGTTTGCCAGCCAATTCTGGCATTACGATGCCGATCGCCTTCGTGGCACCGCTCTTGGTGGGGATAATCGATTGGCCGCAAGCCCGTGCCCGGCGCAAGTCTTTATGGGGGTTGTCTAAAATCTTCTGATCACTAGTGTAGGCATGAAAAGTAGTCATAAGTCCGCGTTTGATACCGAATTCTTTATTTAATACAAGTGCTACAGGAGCCAGACAGGTTGTCGTACAAGAAGCTCCGGAAATAATGTGATGTTCTTCCGCGTTATAAAGGTGATCATTGACCCCCATGACCATCATGAGATCAACGCCGTCAGCAGGCGCGGTGATCAGCACTTTTTTGGCGCCAGCTTTCAGATGCTGTCCAGCCAGTTCAGCAGTACGGAATTTGCCGGTAGCCTCAATGACAACATCGATGTCCATCTCGCTCCAAGGCAGGCGGGACGGATCGCGGTCGGCGGTCAGCCGCACACGCTTCCCGTTTACCAACATACTGTTTTCGTCAGGTCGGATATCGGCTTCGCATCGACCGTGAATAGTATCATACTTGGCCATGTGTGCCAGAATTTCAGGTGAATAACTGGCGTTCACGCACACAATTTCAAGGGTCGGATCTTGCAGAGCTCTACGAAACACCATGCGGCCGATCCGTCCAAAGCCATTGATCGCTAACTTGACTGGCATAGTAATCCCCTTTCCCAAGACTTATGATCCTACCTTGATCTTATGATGAGTATCCAGATCTTACAAGCGCTGGAAAAGGGCTATTTTTCGGTTTAAATCAGAAAGCGGGACGTTTTCTGTCCCGCTTACCGGATAGCTCAAGTATGCGCTGAAATCGGGTTAGGCTTGGCAGAAATCGCAAAGATAGACACTTCCGCCAAGATAGGCCTCTTTT
>NZ_DCEA01000008.1:0-1067 GCF_002316705.1 Syntrophomonas sp. UBA1041 | reverse complement strand
ACATAGCCCCCAAAATTCCCAAACAGGTCACGCTCGGTATCACGACCTCCCAGCTCGGTCATTTCCCGTAGTATCGATTTAACGGCATCATACATGTTTCGCATCTCCGGTGCAGAAAGGGTTGACATTTGGCGTTTTGGGTGGATACGCGCCTTCCAGAGTATATCCTGCAGCACACCATTACCAAGGCCGGGAATGCGTTGTTCTGTGGCAAGAAATGCCTTAGCGGAAAGATTTGTTGCGCCATCCTGCAATAAAGCGTCGAAATAAGTCCGGTCGAACTGCATCGTTAGCGGAGAGGGTTTTTTCATGGCGGCTGCTATATCGAACATTCCACCATCTTCACCGTCCCGGAGACAAAATAGGACGCCCCACATATGAATAGTGGCAGTCAGTGCCGTGCGGTCATCTAATTCCAGCAACAGCTGATGTTTTTGGGGCAGGCGCTCTTCAGGTCTATGCCAGCGCAGACCGGTACTCACAATGATGATCATTTCATCGGCTGCAATCGCGACGTGACCTCCATAGGCGACGGCTGTGCCTATAGTCTTACCCGCCAAACGCTCGTTGTAATCGGCAGGATCACCTGTGTACCAAGCGAATTTATGCGGCGAGTGATTGGCCGTGGCCGAGATAATTCGCTTGCCTGAAATGTTTTCATTAATCTGGCGGGCCAAGACGACCGCTTCGGGCAGTTCAAGCATAGAAATCCCCCTTTGCCGGATTACTGTAATTGCTTGTATCTGCAATCATTATAGCGCAATGTTTTGACAATAGTATGTCAGTTTTACGATGTGTTGCAGCTGTACGTCATCCGTTGCCGTCCAACCACAGTCTGCCGCCGATGTCTATATTTCCGGAGGAAATTTACACAGTGATATGGAAATAACTGCAGTAGCAGCCGGTTGTATTCAGCGCCAGCCGGAAGGCTCAAAAGGAGGGCAGCGATGAGCAGTTATAAATTAATCATTGGACTGATTCTCATTGTTATTGTTTTGGGTTTATCGCTAACGGCAGTTTATTTTTTGCAGAATGGTTTTGTGGTGCAGGCGGTTACCCCGGATTAC
>NZ_DCEA01000080.1:0-20287 GCF_002316705.1 Syntrophomonas sp. UBA1041 | reverse complement strand
CGTATGGAAATCATAGAAATCAGCAGCTATACCGAGGAAGACAAAGTGCATATCGCTTTGGGCTACCTGGTGCCCAAACAGATCAAAGAGCACGGGCTTAAAGAAAAGCACATAGAGTTTTCCGAAGGGTCGGTGCGGAAAATCATCCGCGAATACACCCGCGAAGCCGGGGTGCGCAATCTGGAGCGGCAGATCGCTTCGGTGTGCCGCAAAGTGGCCCGCATGGTAGTGGAGGATTCCAAAACCTTTATCAGCGTGACCGGGAGTAATATCAGCAAGTTCCTGGGCAAAGAAAAATATCGCTTCGGGGTGGCGGAGAAAGAGGATCAGGTCGGGGTTGCCACCGGCCTGGCCTGGACTGAAACCGGCGGCGATATCCTGTCAGTGGAAGTAGCCTTGCTCAAAGGCAAAGGCAAGCTCATCCTCACCGGGAAACTGGGTGATGTGATGAAGGAATCGGCCCAGGCGGCCCTGACCTATGTTAAATCCAAGGCTGAAGAACTGGGCATCAAGCCGGAGCTCCAGTCGGAATATGACCTGCATTTGCATGTGCCGGAAGGGGCTATTCCCAAAGACGGTCCCTCGGCGGGGATTACCATCGCCACCGCACTGGCCTCGGCCTTGTCAGGAAACGCGGCCCGCAGCGACGTCGCTATGACCGGCGAGATCACTCTGCGGGGGCGGATTCTGCCCATCGGGGGACTCAAAGAAAAGGTCCTGGCGGCTCACCGCGCCGGCATACGCACCGTGATCTTACCGGTGGAGAACAAAAAGGATCTGGAAGACATTCCCGGCAATGTACGCCGCAAGTTGAACTTTGTTACCGTGTCCCATATGGATGATGTTCTTGCCCAAACCCTGATCAAGCCGGAACAGGAGCAGATTCCTCCGTCATAAGGGGGCCAACCCTAAGAAAAAGAGGCATGAGTGAGGGAAGGGACTGTTGGTTCTCTTCTTCATTCATGCCTTATTTGGCAGAGAGGATCGTAACAATAAATATGAAAATTAAGAAAGCTGAACTGCAGGGCGTTTATGTACACATAAAAGATCTGCCGGAAGGTTCCATGCCGGAAATCGCTGTTGTAGGCCGCTCCAATGTAGGCAAATCCTCGCTGATCAACAAACTGGTCAACCGTAAAAGCCTGGCCCGCTCCAGTTCTACCCCGGGAAAAACCCGCACTATAAACTACTATCTTATCAATGAAAGCTGGTATCTGGTCGACTTGCCGGGGTATGGCTATGCTAAAGTGAGCAAAACAGAACAGGCCAAGTGGGGGAAGTTCATCGAGGCATACCTTACCAAACGCCAGCAGCTCAGGGGCATATTACACTTGGTGGACATAAGGCATCCTCCCAGCCGGGATGATATTCTGGTTCAAAGCTGGCTCCTCCATCAGCAGCTGCCCGTCCTGTGTGTGGCTACCAAAGCGGATAAGATATCCCGCGGCGCCCGCGGCAAACACCTCGCGGTCATCAAAAAGGACCTCAATCTGCCCCCCGGGGTGGAACCCTTGTGCTTCTCCACCGTCAGCGGCGCCGGGGTGGAAGAACTGCGCCAGGCGATGCAGGAGATCCTCGACCTTGAACTAAAACGCTGATATGAAATGACAGTCGGACGCAAAAATACATAAAAACCGAAGCCGCCACAGAGATGTGGCGCTTTTCATCTACGCTATCGACACGCCGTCTTGTTCGCCGTCAGCGGAAGAGTTGGCCGCACCGGTGGTGAAGGTAATGATCTTATCGATCCCCAAACTCTTCTTATTAGCGCCCCGAAGACTTTCGGAAATGGTCAGAACATAAGCGGTATTGCTTTGCAGGGCCTGTTGGGGATGGATGATAATTTCCTTTTGCCTTTCGGAATCATCATCGGGCTCCGCCATAATGATCTTGATGTCGACCGGCTGCTTCTTGCTGCTTTCCAAAGAGAAGCACTGCAGATTGTTTTCCCGTACTGCTTCGGCAATGATGTTGTTGGAAAAGGTCAGCTTAATATCCTTGTCAACCGGGACATTCTCGGCGCCGGACGCAATATTGCTGCGGACCAGCATCAAGGAAAGATACGAATTGCACAATTCCTGGTTAAAGGGTGTGATGTCCATGATTTCCCGTTTTGAAAACAGGATGGTGTGGTCTTCTTTCAGATAACTGTAGTTATTGGCCTGCAGGAATTTGGATATTGAAATCTTATAGGCCTTTCTATCAGCCAGCCGGGAAAGAGGCCTGACAATAAACGTCCTTCCGGCCATTTTGCCATACATTCGCTTGTTACCCGGTATGAGCTCGATGGGCACTTCCTTCATGTTTTGGTCAAACAGGCGGAAACACTCCAGATTTCTTTTCATGCCGTCCGGTATTCTGTGCTCCATAACCGCGGAGACATTGGCCGAGAAGACCAGCTCTATTTCAAAACCATCCGGTTCGGAATGGTTGAGGTTGATCGCCTTTAAGGCTAAGGTGTGCTCGCCGGAGCCGTGTCCATCGCTCAGCGAGGCGATAAATAAATCAAGGGCATCCACCTGCTCCGGCGGCAGTCTCCGTATATTGCTGGCGATCCGGTTGATCTTTGACGATTGGGGTTTGCTCATCAAGTCCTGGCCCAGCAGTTCGCCTAAACTCATCCCCAGCCCCTGGGACAGTTTCTTCAAGGTCTCTAAGGTAGGCTGCTTTTCTCCCGATTCAATTCTCCAGATAAAAGACTGGCTCAGACCGGATTGCTTGGAAAGCTTGGAGGTTGAAAGCTTCCGGCCTTCCCTGAGCTGTTTCAAGCGGCTCCCAAAGTCCATCAATTAACCACCTCTCTAGTAACGGATTATGCCATGATTTAAAGAAATATACAATACTTGCCATACAGGAAGACTTTTCATGGATATATTTTTAATGCCAAACTAACATAAACAAGGATAAATAAATAAAATAAATATTTTATGTAATATTTTATTATGTTATGTTAGTATCTAATAAAGATGCCTATAGATATAAATTAGTATACCTATAGGAACATATTGGACGGCGTTAAAGGGGATATGCTGTAAGGCGGTTTCGGGATAATGGTTTTCTAACCATAACAGCTACCAATTTAATATGCTCCGAACCTGACGACCTAAAGTAATAGACCATGGTTTTCAGGGCGTTACGGTATACTGGGAAACGGGTGTGCCCCCCACTGTGGAAAGGAGAAGCTGAATTCGGCCAGATCAAGGGCGGACTGCTTTTCGCAGTCCGCCTTTCCTATTGAACTGGCTGCTGGTGACTAGTCTATCAGGTCATCTTAACCCGGCGTCTTTCCGCCGGGTTTTTGGTTTTTATGGGGAGATATACCCAAACGCTTCAATAAAAGTAAACCTAAGCTTGGAGCAATTATCATATTATCGGCAACAGAGAGGAGGTTTAATAGAAAAGTACGTACGAACGGGGGATCTATTTATCCGATTTATTCTGCTGGTTGTTTGTTAGAAAAAGAATGGGGAGGGAATGAGAATTGGGTTTAAGAGGTTCGACCAGGTCGAAGATAGCCATCTTGACAATGCTAGTTTTTATGATATCAATGGTTTTCAATGTGTTACCGACATACGGGAACGATCAAGTACCCCAGTGGTCGGAAGATGCAACCCTGAGCGCCAGTGAAGTGACCCAGACCGGGGCTACCCTTACCTGGACACCTGCAGCGGATGATACAGGTGTTACAGATTATAGAATTTACGACGTGAACAACAATTCCGTGGCTGCCACTGTGAGCGGCGCCGTTTATGAATGTAGCATCGACAGCCTTGATGCCGGCACCGACTATACCTTCAAGGTGGAAGCCGGCAATGCTGCCGGGAATTGGAGTGCGAACGGGCCCAGCATTCAGTTGACAACCCTAGCAGTACCTGATCAGACCCCTCAGGAGTTGCCGGAATACGGGAACGATCAAGTGCCCCAGTGGCCGGAAGATGCAACTCTGAGTGCCAGTGACGTGACCCAGACCGGCGCAACCTTGACCTGGACACCAGCAACAGATGATGCCGGTGTTACAGATTACAAAGTTTATAACACGGAAGATAATTCCGTAGCTGCCACGGTGAGTGGCGCCGTTTATGAATGTAGCATCAACAGCCTTGATGCCGACACTGACTATACCTTCAAAGTGGAAGCAGGAGATGCGGACGGAAACTGGAGTACGAACGGGCCCAGCACTCAGCTGACAACCCTGGCAGCAGCAGACCCAACATCTCAGGTATTGCCGCTGGGCGTTCCTGCGGTAGTTGACACGGTTAACCCAATGATTTTTGAGGGCGGCATTGTAGCCGACCTGTCGCAATCGGAGGTTACTCCAGGCGCGACATTGACGGTAACAGAGGTACAGCAGGATCCTATTCCGGGGCTGAACATCGGGAAAGTTGTTAAACTTCAATTTAGCTATGGTTTTAGGGGCAATGTGCTTCTTAGCCTTCCCCTAAAGGAAGGAATGGATCCGGCAAAGTCTTCCATTTACTGGGCTGTCCCTCCGCCTAATTGGAGGACCCAGAAAGCCGCTGAAGGCTACCCGAAACTTGTTGATGGGGTGAATGGCGGAAAAGCTTTGCAGTCCAATGCGTGGAATTACCGGGATGGGATCGGGCATTTCGCACTTTTTGAGGATACCCATGCAAGCACGTATACACTGGACTTAACTTCTATATTGTCAAACGAAGTGAAGTTCAGGATCAATGCTCCCAGAGTTGATGGAGTACAAACTGTAGATCCTTCAGGAATTAGCAGCTTCGATATTTATCGCGATGGAGTCTTGCTGCTTAATTTGCCGAATCCTAATAGTAGTGCTACACAAGGACATTATGATAAGTATTATTCATACAGCGATAAAACAGTTCAACCAGGCAACACCTATCGCTACAGCATGAAGACCCGGGACTGGTATGACAACGTATCTGACTTTTCGCCGGAAGTTACTGTTACGGTAGCGGACGATGCCGGAACAGTGGCAGCCATCAAAGCGATGGAACTGGTTAGCTTTGCGGAAGGGGACGGCGTTGACAGTGTGACCCAGAACCTAGAGATCAAGAGTGCACCTTATGGTGCTGCCACAGTTACCTTCGAGTCTTCCAATACTGATGTCCTAAGTCCATTAAAGGCAAATACTTTTACGGTAACCAAACCTGATGCCGATTCTGTTGCTGTAAAACTGACCGAAACTATCACATGTGGCACAGTGACAGACACTAAGGAATACAACCTTACCGTGCGCTGGACGGAGACAGCGCCTGTCAGTTCCCTTACCGAGTTTAGATATGCTTTAAATAGGGAACTGGTAAAAACCATTGTGCTGAAAAAATATGTAGATGTTTCAGTGGATCTGGGAATTATTGACTGTCACAATAAAAAAATCGTACCGGATTTTAGTGGAATTTATATGTTATCGTTCAGTACTGCCAGATTGGATATGGGCAACCTGATAGTGGATGGCAATAATGTATCCACAGTACAAAGAGTAGTAAATCTTGCCAATAGCCGCAGCCTGAATTTTGAAAATGTTATTTTTCAGAATACAGAAGGCTTTCAGTATATCATTTATGCTTCGGAGAATGATACAACCGGGGCGTATGACATAGTTGCCAGTAACTGCAGCTTTTCTCCGGTAAAGAATTACGTTTTATTTGCGACTACATCCGCCGTAAACAAAGGTAAGCCAGGGTATGGCAAGAAGCTGACCTTAACCGGCAACACTTTTGCTTCCGGCGCCAATATCAAGATCGAAGCGGGCATCGCCACTCTGGCCAATAATATCATTAATTCAAAGATAGAAGCGATGATTGGGGCAACTCTGAACGGTGTAGTTATTACCGATCAAGAAAGCGCCCAACAGGCAGTTGATGCTCTATTGGCCTCCAACCAGATAACCGCTCCGGTAGACGGCAGCTATGGGATCACCATCTACGATACCAGCGGGACGACCGTGCTGTATCAGGCCCTGAAGGTCGAACAGCCTGTACCGGCTTTAGTTGGAGCATCTACCGATACAACGGGAAGCAAGGTAACGGTAGAATTCAACATGACCATGGCCGACCCCAGCAGCCAAAAAGATCAATTTACCGTCCTGGTTAATGGTAATGCCGACCCGGCAACGGCGGCTGTTCTGAACACTGATGACTCTAAAAAAATTGACCTTGCTCTGACCACGCCGGTCGTATATGGGGATAGAGTTAAGATTAGCTATACGCCAGGAACTGTAGCGTCAGCCGGTGGCGGACTTTTAGAAAGCTTTACAGGAATCGATGTTGCAAACAATGTTTCTCAACCGGTTGTGGAGACACCGTCAGCGAATCCCGGGGCCGGCGAAGTGGATAAAAACACGACAGTGGCTCTGACAACGGCGACTGCCGGGGCGTCCATCTACTATACCCTTGATGGAACACCCCCGACCGGTTCCAGTAGCCTCTATGAAAATCCTATTATAATTGACGAGGCCAAAACCATCAAAGCAATAGCTGTCAAGGACGGTATGCAGGACAGTAGTGTCCTGACTGCTGCATATACAGTTAAGGCTGATACGAGGGTAACGGCTTATATTTGCGAGATTAACGGTGATAATACCTCTACCCAGGGGGCCGTGATCTCAAGCAATTCGGCCGTACCAGTCGATCCGGTTATTAAATTGAAGTTTTCCAACAATGTAGTATACAATGCTGCCCAAAACATAAGTTGTATCAGCTTGCGGGACAACAGCGGTCAAGTAGTGCCAGACGTGGATATATTCGCGTTAGGTAATGCTGACAACACCAATCCTGAGAAGAATAATATATTTATTCGCCCCGGGTCTCCCCTGGCCCTAAGCACCGTCTATAAAATTGCTATTTCCCCGGAAGTGACGTTTAAGAATGGGGCCAAACTGGGCGATCCAGCAATAGAAATTAAGTTTACAATCGTTGATGAGCTGCCAGGTATAACGTTTACCAAAGCAACGCTTTCCGGGTCAAATCTGACATTAGCCGGACTGCCGTCCGGAGCTAACCTGGAATACCGTATAGTTACGGGCGGAGATTCCAGTGCCTGGACAGTTTTATCTTATGCGGGTACAACGGCAACGGTTGATGCCAGTGCTTTAAGTCTGGTATCCGGTGTCAGCCAGGTAGAAGTACGGGCAATGGGCGGCTCTGGTACGGTTGTCAGCCAGACTGTCTTTATAGCTGTCGACGGAAACAAAGTGGAAATGGAAAATGGTGCAGCTCTTTGTTTTGATGACAATGTTACCGTTTATCCCGATGGTTTAGACTCAACAGGAAACAACCAGACCGGTATAAAACGAACAACTCTTCCAGCGGAAATGAGATATAAAATATTCCCGGTAGGGTATGCCTATGAGGTCTATCTCCAGGGGTCTGGTGATGCCAAAAATGCGACCCTCTCTTTCCCGGTTGATCCCGCGCTTAATATCGACCAGGTGTCGGTTTACGTTGTAGATAAATCAGGTGACGCCACTGCTGACAAATCGAACCCCAGTGCCTGGGTAATTCAATACCTGGTACCGGATCGGAGCCAGGCAGATAAGCATATTATCAGTGTGGCGGCTGCCGATGTGCCGGAAACGGGCGGAAGCTTTATCTACCAGGTATTTTACGACAACTGGCTGCCCGGTCCTGCCACGTTTACCGGTGGAGCTATAGTTGACATTCAAAACAAAACAATTACTTTCCCACAAATACAGGCTCATGATACTGATGCGCTCTCCAAAATCGAGATTTACCGGGATGGCAATATGATCGGCCTGATCGATCTAGCGGATAGTTCCGGCGGGACCTATCACTATACTGATGCCGACCCCGCCTTGCAGGTCGGTCAGACCTACGCCTACAACTTAAAAGCCTATGACCGCATGGGCAACTGGACCTGGCACACCAATGTCGGTGTCGGAGCCGGTGAACCAATGAAACCTGCAGGAGATTTAATGGTATTATTTGAGGATGATGCCAGTGTAGTTGAAAAGGTAAAACAACAATTACTGGATGGGACGCTGCCTATAACTTTTGCTCCCGGGGACAGTTTTGATCATGTGGTGACCGATTTCCAACTGCCCAACACTTACAGTTCTTGGCCTGGTGTCGGGATAACTTGGTCTTCCAGCGATCCGGAAGTAATTAGAACCCTGCCCGGTTACAATGTTATAGTGGTCAAACCTGCCGATGGTCTGGACAGAGAAGTTACCCTGACCGCGACGATTAATCGTCAGGGAGGCACTGCCACTGCATCCTGGAAGATAAATGTGAGCTGGGAACCCTGGGAAGGCGGGGTAATGCCTGTTCGCATGAAAGACGGTCATAATGGTGTTCGGGATACCGCGTACGAATTCTGGACGGCTTTAAACAAGGATAATATTCAAAAGATTGTTATGTTGACACCTTTTGAAGAAAGCCTCCCCGACAATACTCTAGACTTAAAAGGGAAGACTCTCGTTTTCCAGGACTGTTACCTTAATTCGGGAGTTTATAAGGATGGTGTAAACGCTATTATCAAAAATGGCGTTATTGACGCTACCGGAGCCTCATACGATGCCATGGCTATAGCGCACGGGGGGAGCGGATTTAGGTTTGAGAACGTAGAATTTAAGGGCGGAGAAGCCCTGGATAGCTACGTACTAGTCAATGGCGGCAGCTTGTGGCTTACCAATTGCCGTTTTGGCCCTACCAAAGTTGCTCCCGTAAGTATTCAACAATCTAATAACTCGTATTCCCCGGGCATCAGGATTGAGAGCTGCACCTTCGACGGTGCCGGTAAACCCGGATATGCGGTGAGCTATAATACAAACGGGGAATTGTTGGCTATAAATAACATAATCACCGGATTCCAGGGAAATACCAGCAGCGGCCCTTCGGCGGGATTTTTAATACCCTATGGACGAACTGCAACTCTGGAGGGTAATAAAATAAGCAATTGTGACAACGGTATATTAGTGCAGACCCGGACTTCAGCCAATAGTAAAGTTAATGATGTACTGATCAATAACCAGGACGCTGCTGAAAGGGCCGGTATAGCTTTGCTGGAGAGCAATGAGCTGACACCGGGTTCCGGGCCGGTAGTTTTGGTTAAGAATTATGACAGTCTCTTCAACCCGGTGGTCTGGTACCAGGCGGATAAGGATGAGCTAACCGGTTTAACTGCTGCCCCCACTTGGGTGGATGGCGGCCTGACAGCCAGCGAAATTGATGAAAGCGAACTTACTCTCTCCTGGAGCGGAGCCGGCGATCCGGTTGCGGTAACGGGATACAGGGTGTACCAGGGGGCTAATCTTGTAGCGGAAGTCCCTGGGACAGATACAAGCTGCCGTGTTACCAGACTGTTGCCAGGGATAATATACCAATTCAAGGTTGAAGCCGGGAATGCCCAGGGCAAATGGAGCCTGGACGGTCCAAGTGTTGATGTTACAACAACTGAAAACACCGCTCCGGTTTGGCCGGAGGGCAGCCAGGTAAGCGTTACCGAGGTCGGCCCCACCAGTGTGATTTTGAACTGGAACCCGGCCACGGATGAACAAGGGGTCCGTTTGTATAAAGTGTACTATGATGGTAAATGGACAGTATACTGGACTAAAGCAAACAACCCGAGCAATGCTGTGGTTTATATCGACCAAAAACATCTGCAGCCGAATACCGAGTATACCTTCCAGATCTACGCCCAAGACACACTGGGAGCAGAAAGTCCTGGCCCCAGTATTACGGTAAAAACCACTTCCGGTGAGCCAACCAACTGGGCGCTGGGTTCTGACTGGCTGGCGGTGACCAATCTTCAGAGTGACAGCATGACCCTGAACTGGAAAATGCCTACTATAATTGGACCTCCCACCACCAATGCTCAGATTAGAATTTTACGCAACGGCGAGCAGGTGGCCACTGTATCGAGCGGAGATGTTAGATATACGGTTACCGGACTGCTTGAGAATCATGACTACACCTTTAAATTGGAAATAGTGGACAACGCGAGCACCTATGGACCAAGTATAACGGTTAGAACTCCTGCTCAGGGAACCATGAACGGACAGATCGGATCTCCGTTAGACATTTACCTGAATGGAAGCGACAAATGGCTGAATGCCATCAGTGACGTTCAAATTGGCGGAGATTATGATCGTGACGGCATCTCTGTATTCGACAAGTGCACAGTAAGCCCGGGCCATATTCAAATTGGCGCTGGCGCCTTCACCGAGGATAAAGATTATGATTTGCTGATCAGGTCTACCGGTTATCCGGATGTGTATGTGACACAAACCATCAGCAAAAATTCAGCAGGCGATCCGGCCAACCCACCGGTTTTGCAAGCAGATACCAGTGGTAACTTGGTGGGCAATCTGGTCGATATTACATTCATTGATGACGCGGCATGGAGGAATGCCATCTCCGATGTAACCATCGACGGCGGTTCCATAAGCGGCCAATATAGTGTAAGTGCAGGCAAGATCACCATTGATGCCGGGGTGTTTGACGAAGCCAAAGACTATGTCATCATTGTAAAAGCAACCGGCTATGCTGACGCCAGCATCACCCAGACAATCAATAGCGCTCCTGCTCCGGTGCCGGCGCCAAAACTGCTATCGGGCGAAATAACCAGTAAAGGAGATCTGAGCCTTACTTTTGACAAAGAGATGGCAGATCCTGCCGGCACTCAGGGGCAGTTTACGGTAACCGTTGACGGTGCTGCGGTCGCCGTAAGCGGGGTAGAGACAACCAACACGGTGGAGAAAATCAAACTGGTGTTAAGCACCAAGGCCACTGGCGCTAATAATGTAACTATCAGTTACACGAAGAGCGCTGATCCGGCCAAACAGTTAAAATCGGTCGATGGGGGATTAGTGGAGAGCTTCAGCACTCAGATCGGAGAGGCTCTGACCAATCCACCGACTTTGAAAAAAGACGCAAGTGACAATCACGTGGGCAATCCGGTCGACATCACATTCATTGATGAGGCGGCCTGGAGGAATGCTATCTCCGATGTAACCATCGACGGCAGTTCCATAAGCGGCCAGTATAGTGTAAGCGCAGGCAAGATCACCATTGGCGCCGGGTTGTTCACTGAGGCCAGGGATTATGAAATAGTAGTTAAAGCCACAGGATACAGTGACACCGGAGTCACTCAAAAAATGCATAAGGTGATCACCGGATCAAGTGTAACTGTAGACGAAGGCAACAAAAACTTAGCGGTAGCCGGCACTACTCCAGCAACTACGGTAACGATCCCAGAAGGTATAAATAATGCCACCATCAATGTCGGGGGGTTGCTGAATGCACCGGCCGGTGGTGAGGTCCAGACCGGGGCTTTACCGGCCTTGACCATTACTGCCGATACTTCTATCGATGCTGCTCCGGTGCAGGTGGAAATCCCGGCCGGGACAACCGTCAGCGCTCCTGAGGGATGGGATGGAACCATCAATGTCCCCACTGTGCGGGCCAACGATAGTGTTACCGTTACCCCGGATGCGGACAAAACCGCTACGGTAAAAGCAGTAATTGAGGTAGGCTTTGGCGATGTGCCGCTTACATTCAGCCAGGCGGTCAAGCTGGTCATTCCCGGCCAAGCCGGCAAGGATGTCGGTTACTTCAGAAACGGAACCTTTACTCCCATAACCAATGTCTGTGCTACAAACAGCCAGGCCTGGGCGGATGCCAACCTTCCCGCGGGAGAAGACGGCAAAGTTGACGACGGTCAGGATCTTGTCATCTGGACCAAGCACTTTACCTTATTTGCTGCTTATGAACAAAGTGCGGCCGGAAATGATGGCGGCGGCGGAGGCGGCGACGGCTCAGGAAGCGGGACTTCCGGAGGCTTGAACGTCAGCTTCAATAAAGCCAAACTTTCGCCGACAGATACCCTTTTGCAGTTTGACTTCGATAGTGGTATTGATAGAACCTTGAACAGTAATTTAAGCAAAATCAAGGTCTATGAAAAAAATACCGGCAGCGAGGTCCAATACTCGGATTACAATTACATCAAACAAGGCCAGGGAGACGATGCGGTTAAGATCCGCCGGCTTGAACTCATGTTTGATAATTTGAAATCCGGTACGATTTATGTAGTTGAATTAGCCGCAGATTTTGAGGCGAATAACGGTGGTACTTTAGGCGCTATACAATCCTTTGAATTCACCACTACTGGAACCGCATCCGCAGCCGGGGGAGCCGGCCCGTCAGCTGAACAGGAGATCGGTACAGACGGAGGAACCATAAATGAGTATGGCGCAATGATTTTAATTCCTGCGGCATCCTTTAATCAGAGCATCAAAGTGGCAGTACAGAAAATAACTGATGTTTCCGATCTGCCTATGGCCGCTAAGAGCATACTGGCCAGTGATGTAATAGAAATTACCAAAGATCAGGACGGGAACTTCGACAAAGCGGTTACCATTACCCTTACCTTCGATAAGTCCAAAGTAGATACCAACAAATATGACCTTATCATCTGTTATCTGAACGAAGAGGAAAACCGATGGATCGCCTTGGATAATATCAAGGTCGACCTGGCAGCAGCTACAGTGAGCGGCGAGATCAAGCACTTTACCAAGTTGGCGATCATAGCTGTTGAAAAGGCGCAGGCCAGCCTGCCGCTTAGCCCCGGTGAGCTGGTAAACCTGAGTGATATTCAAGAGCACTGGGCTCAGCCGGCTATTGCCGAATTAATATCCCTGGGAGCTATCGGGGGATATCCGGATGGCACCTTTAAGCCCGATCAGGGAATCAGCCGGGCAGAGTTTGCCAGTATTCTGGTCAAGGCCTTGCAGCTGGAACAGAAGCAGGGTAAAGTCTTTAACGACACTGCCGGGCACTGGGCACAAGATGCCATAGCTACCGCAGCGGCCTACGGGATAGTAAACGGCTATAGCGATACCAGCTTTGGTCCGGATGATTCCATTACCCGGGAACAGATGGCGGTAATGGTGGTTAAGGCGGCTAAACTGGCCGAGGTTAAGGAAGGCAAAGCCTTTGCCGATGGCAACAAGATTTCCGCCTGGGCCGGCAATGCTGTGGCAACAGCCAGCCAGAACCAGATAATCAACGGCTATCCGGATAATACCTTCCGGCCGCAAAATAATGCCAGCCGGGCGGAGGCAGCTACCGTGATTGTCAAAGCTCTGCAACTGGCTGCATAGTAAAAACATATTTGACAAGCTTCAGGTCAAGCTCTTAAGCTGCAAAGCTTAAGAGCTTGACCCTTGTTTACCCGGCGGGTGGGGTACAGACCACTTGCAATGGTGTTAATTAACTCCAGATAATAATTCTGGAGTTAAAAAGGACCTCAATCTGCCCCCGGGGTGGAAGAACTGCGCCAGGCGGTGCAGGAGAGACCCGGCCTCTGGTATCAGTTCTGTTTCGAGGTTTGAATATCGGTATGCAGGCGTTCCCTCATATAAGCCGCCAGCTCTTTTTCCTCCTCACTTTCCCGCGTCTTTTCAAATCGGGCCAGCAAGGCGTCAAGGGACTCTTTCCCTTCTTCTTGAGCCAGGATCTGTCTGGGGGTAAGGTCCTCCTCGGGATGAGGCAGGTCCAGCCAGCGTTCGGTCTCCTTATCCTTCACCACCATAAACCACAAAGGTATCAGCTCTGCAGGGGGCGGATCGGGATAGAGCACACTGCTGAAGAGTTGCAGGGGTTGGTCGGGCCAGAGTTCGCTTAGGCTTTTTTGCTGGCTGTTAACCTCATCCAGCAAATCTGCACAGCTTAAAATGATTTCCGGACCAACCGCCAGGCGCGCATAAGGGCCGGAACCGTCTCCTGCCGCCAGCCACAGCCAGCCCTGGCTGCGATGGATCATCTTATAGCCCGCAGAACCGGACAAGATGCGCTGCAGGGCTTCCTCCTGGGTGCTGTGGTGATAGAGCAGCCTGATGTCATTGAGCTTGAGCATGGTTTTATTTTGAGCATGATTGAATATACCGTAAATTATCTCACCGTTATCTTTGAATATTTCTTCAGCATCCTCGTCCGGGGTCAGATTCAACAAATATTGGATATGTTCGGTTAAGAAGGATTTTTCCAGGGATTGATCCCGGACCATTAAGACCATTCCCGAAAAGATGTTGTCCTCCGGCAGTTCCGCCAGCCTGCCCAGAAGCAGTATAGTCTCGCTGTTATCGAACTCCAGGGCTTCTTTAAGCAGAACCTCCCGCTCCAGACCGGTGGCCAGGTCCCTTACTAAAAGGTGCATATGAGATGAACCGATGGCTTCATAAATTCCCAATCTTGATCGATTCAAGGCCTCCAAACAATTGCGGGAGGCTGTATCAAGGTATGCTCCGTTTTCCAGCAAATAAGCCTCTCCGATGCTGCCTCCGGAGTCGCCCGCCACATCAAACCACAGCCAGTCGGAGAACAAGGTCTCATGTTCGCGGGGCAGATACTGGTCTGCGGCAAAACGAACAAAGCGGCTCTGCAGGCTGCGGCGATGCCTGCGGATATCGTGCTGGTTGGCTTGATCCAATTTGAGTTTTAAAGCTGTCATGATGCCGCTGTAGCGGATAAAGGGATCTATCGAGACAGTAGTGATTTCCGCCACCGGGCCACAGCAATGCTTGTACTTTTTACCGCTGCCGCAAGGGCAGGGGGCGTTGCGGCCGATTTTGTGTTTCGCCAAGGATGATGTCCCCCCTAAGGATTTTGCTCAGTTTAGCTTATCACAACGGCGTTTGTAAGTCACCAATGGCCGGATTTCATCATACTGTGAGCCAAAAGTCTAGGTTGGGTCTGTTAAGGACATAATCGTATAAAAATGTATTGGAATAATGCCGTTTTTCCATGATTTTGCGGTATAGCTTGCGCAGCGGGGGCTATATTCAGTAAAATTGACAATATATAGTTCAAGAACCAGCGTTTTAAGCATGGTGATAGAGAACGGAGGAGGTCATCATATGTCGACCGGTCATGATATGCCAAGTGTGTACAATCCCGAAGCGGTGGAAAAGAAATGGTACTCACATTGGGAAGAACAGGGCTATTTTACCCCCGAGCCTGATTATAGCCAAAAGCCGTTTTCCATCGTAATGCCGCCTCCCAATGTCACCGGTGCCCTGCATCTCGGGCATGCCATGGATATCACCCCTCAGGACATCCTGACCCGGTGGCGCCGCATGCAGGGTTACAACGCTCTCTGGGTACCCGGGACCGACCATGCCGGTATCGCCACCCAGGCCCGGGTTGAAGAGTCCCTGGCCCGGCAAGGCATTTCCAAACACGACCTGGGGCGTGAAGGCTTCCTGGAAAAAGTGTGGGAATGGAAGCACCTGTACGGCAGCCGCATCACCAGCCAGTTGAGGCTGATGGGGGCTTCCTGCGACTGGAGCAGGGAACGCTTCACCATGGATGAAGGCTGCTCCCGGGCGGTGCGCGAAGTTTTTGTAAGTCTTTTCGAAAAAGGCCTGATTTATAAAGGGGATTACATTGTCAACTGGTGTCCCCGCTGCCACACCGCCATTTCAGATATAGAAGTCGAGCATGAAGACACGGCCGGCAAGCTGTGGTACATTAAATATCCCCTTCAGGACAGCGATGATTATATAGTGGTGGCTACTACCAGACCGGAGACCATGCTGGGTGACAGCGGGGTGGCGGTTCACCCCGAAGACAGCCGCTATCAACATATGATAGGCCGTCAGGTGGTATTGCCGTTGATGGGAAGATTGATCCCGGTGGTGGCGGACAGTTATGTTGACCGCGAATTTGGAACCGGCGCGGTAAAGGTTACTCCGGCCCACGATCCCAACGATTTCGAAATGGGGCTGCGCCATGACCTGGCCCAAATCGCAGTCATGGACGACCATGGCATCATGAATGAGAATGCCGGGGCCTACCAGGGCTTGAGCCGTAATGAATGCCGCCGGCGGGTGGTGGAAGACCTGACCCGGGGAGGCTTTCTCTTGAAAATCGAAGATCATCAGCATGCGGTGGGGCATTGCCAGCGCTGTGATACTATCATCGAGCCGCTCATCTCTACGCAGTGGTTTGTTAAAATGAAGCCTCTGGCCGAACCGGCTATTCAAAGGGTATTGGCCGGTGAGACCCGCTTTGTGCCGGAACGCTTTACCCGCATCTACACGAATTGGATGGAGAACATCCGTGACTGGTGCATCAGCCGTCAGCTGTGGTGGGGGCACCGCATCCCGGTGTGGTACTGCCAGGACTGTGGCGAGGTGATCTGCAGCCGGACTGATCCGGCAGACTGCCCAAAATGCCAATCCTCCAACCTGGTGCAGGACGAAGATGTTCTGGACACCTGGTTTTCCAGCGCCTTGTGGCCGTTTTCCACCCTGGGCTGGCCCGAAAAAACTACTGATCTGGACTTTTATTATCCGACCAGCGTGCTGGTCAGCGGCAGGGACATCATCTTCTTCTGGGTGGCCAGGATGATTTTTTCCGGGATTGAGCACACCGGACAAACGCCTTTCTCGGTCGTAAATATTCACGGTCTGGTTCTGGACGGCCTGGGGCGCAAGATGAGCAAGTCCCTGGATAACGGCATCGATCCCATCGAGGTGATCGAGAAATACGGGGCCGACACCCTGCGTTTCTCTTTGACTACCGGGGTTACTCCAGGCAATGATGTGCGCTTCAACTGGGAGAAAGTAGAGAACACCAGGAACTTTGCCAACAAGATCTGGAACGCCTCCAGATTTGTCCTGATGAATCTGGATGGCTACCGGGCCATGGAGCCGGCTGAACAAGAGCTCACCCTGGCGGATCGCTGGATTATTTCAGAACTCAACACCCGGCTGGCGGCGGTAAGCGCTCACCTGGAAAAATACGACCTGGGTGAGGCCGCCCGTGAGCTGTATGAGTTTATTTGGGATGAGTTCTGCGACTGGTATATCGAACTGACCAAGCCGCGCCTGTTCAACCGCGACAGTGAGCAGGCCCGCCTGGTGGCGCAAAACGTATTGGTACGGGTCTTGATGGATATACTGCGTGCCTTGCATCCCTTCATGCCCTTTATTACCGAAGAGATCTATCAGCATCTGCCCGGGCATAGCGATACCATCATGCTGGATGCCTGGCCGGCCGGGGAGCGTCAGTGGCCCGAGGCGGTGGATGACATGCGGATTATCATGCAGATGATCCGCTCTATACGCAATATCCGGGCTGAATTCACGGTCAGTCCCGGCGCGCCGCTTGAAGCCGTAGTGGTGGTCGGGGATGAGGCTTTAATGGCAATGCTCAAAGATAACAGCAATTTGATCACAGAGATGGCCAATTTGAGCCAGGTGCGGATTGCGGCCGGGCTGGAACACAAGCCGCAGCAGGCCGCCGCCAGTCTTATGGCCGAAGCTGAAATATACGTCCCCCTGGGAGGGGCCATCGATGTGGATAAAGAGATACAGCGCCTGCAGAAAGAGATGCGGAACGCGGAGGCCGAAATGGAAAAAGCGGATGCCAAGCTTAAGAACCCTCAGTTTGTGGCCAAGGCGCCGCAGGAGGTCATTGTCAAAGAACAGGGCAAATTGCAGGAAGCCAGTGCCAAAAGAGAGGGGATTATAAGACGTCTGCAGATATTGAAAGGCTGATCCAACAAAAGCTCAACGAGCTGTGCCGGCTGGGCATCAAACCGGGGCTGGAGCGGATCAACTTGCTTTTGCAGGCCCTGGGCAATCCCCATCAAAACCTTAAAGCAGTGCATATCGCCGGCACCAATGGCAAAGGTTCTACCGCACTGATCATTGCCGGGGTCTTGACGGCTGCCGGCTATCGAACCGGACGATACAGCTCCCCGCATGTGCACTCCTATTGCGAACGATTTGAGATCGATGACCGGGCTATTTCGCCCGGTCAACTACATGTTTATCTGGAAAAAGTACTGAAGGCAGCCCGGAGCCTCAATAGCGGGGATTTCCCCAGCGAGTTCGAGATACTGACCGCCATCGCCTTTCTCTTCTTCCAAGAAGAGGGGGTGGATATAGCTATACTGGAAACCGGCATGGGCGGGAGCTATGACGCCACTACCGCGGCCTCTCCCTGTTTATGCGTCATCACCGGTGTGGATTATGATCACACCGCTTATCTGGGCGATTCACTGCCGCAAATCGCGGCCAATAAGGCCGGGATAATCAAACCCGGCATTCCCGTAGTAGTCGGTCCGATGGATGAAGCGGCCCGGCGGGTTATTGAGGCCTGGGCCGGAGTGATGCACAGCCCGGTTGTACCGTATTCACAGGCTGCGGTCACCCCCGGTGAACGCAAGGATCTTTCCGGGCAATTAATAAATATTGAGGTTGGAACTCACTCTATCCAGGCAATATGGTTTTCCCTGCCCGGCCTATTTCAGCTGCGGAATCTGGCCTGTGCCATGACGGCTCTGTCAGAATTGGAAAAAATGTCGTTTATCATCACTGACGAATATATTAAATCAGCGCTGGGGAAATTGCATACCAAAGGCCGCTTAGAAATGCTCAGCCAGGATCCCTTGATAATATGCGATGTGGCCCACAACCGCCAGGCGGCTCAGGCTTTGAAGACGGCACTTTCAGAACTGCTGCCCGGAAGGGAGGGGGTTTTGCTGGTGGGGATGGTCGACGATAAAGATGCCCGGGGAGTTCTGCAAATCCTGGGTCCGGGTTGCAGATACTGTGTAGTAACCAGACCGGCAGGCCATCGCAGCCGGCACTGGCAGAGGTGCGCTGAGGTATGGCAAGAATTGTTTCCGGACATCCCTTGCCGGCTGGAAGAAGACATTGAAACAGCAGTGGACCTGAGCCGCTTGCTGCTCTCCGATCAGTCTTATCTGTTAGTGACCGGCTCTTTCTATGTAATTGACAAAGCCCGGCAGTATATGGTGGGAAAACCTGAGTAATGTAAATCCTATGTTAAGAGAAGCTTACATCATCGTTAACACATTGTTAACATTGTTTTAAAGCGCAAATTGTTATAATTAAATCATACCAAAGCAATGTATACGGGGAGGCATATACAGTGGTAATCAAGTTAAAACCACGGGAGGAAAGATTTTTCAGCTACTTTGATGAAATCGCTGAAGCCATCTCGGAAGCGGCTGATATATTAAAGGATTTTCTGGAGCATCAAACCGACCCGGTTGATAACCTGGAACTCATCAGCGCGGTTGAAGAACGGGGCAATAAGACCATGGCCAAAGTCATGGAACAGATCAACAATTCATTTGTAACCCCGTTTGACCGTGAAGATATCCTGGCGTTAACCCGGGAATTGACCAATGTTCTGGATCATATTCAGGGGACTATGGAGAAAATTGTAATCTATAAAGCCGGCAAACCCAATGAAAACTATGTGCTTAAGCTGGCATACGTCCTGCAGGCGGCAGCCCAGGAGATAAAATCAGCGATAGCGCAGTTGACCGATGTCAGAGCCAACCACAACGGTATCATCGAATCCAGCGAAAAAATCAGATCTTACGAACATGAGGGCGATTTCCTGTATCGAGCGGGTATTGCCCTTCTTTTTGAGAATACCCGCAATGTGGTGGATATTATTAAATGGAAAGAAATCTACGAGCATCTTGAAACGACGCTGGATTACTGTGAAAATGTCAGCAATATCCTTAAGGGAATAGCGGTTAAGTATGTCTAGTTTGATGTTAATCGGCCTGGTGGTAATCCTGGCGCTGATATTCGACTTTATTAACGGTTTTCATGACACTGCCAATGCCATAGCAACTTCAGTATCTACCAAAGCCCTCTCGCCGCGGGCGGCCATTGTTGTAGCCGCAACTCTCAACTTTGCCGGAGCCTTGAGCGGCACTGCGGTCGCCAACACCATCGGTAAAAGCATTGTACCTCCAGAGCTGATCACTCCTCTGGTATTGATATGCGCCTTGATCGGGGCAATTTTCTGGAACTTATTTACCTGGTATTTCGGCATACCCAGCAGCTCCTCACACGCTTTGATCGGCGGCCTGATCGGAGCCGTTATTGGCGCGGTAGGAACAGAGCAGGTCTTGTGGGCGGGTTTCGTTAAGATTCTGGCCGGTTTGCTGACCTCGCCGGTTATCGGCCTGGTAGCCGGGAGCCTGGTTATGACGGTTTTATTCTGGGTGTTTCGACATGCGGCCCCTGCCAGAATAAACAATCAGTTCCGCAAACTGCAGGTCGTGTCAGCCTGTATGGCCTCCTTCGCCCATGGCAGCAATGATGCCCAGAAATCGATGGGCATTATCGCTATGGTCCTGGTCAGTGCCAGCATTCTGCCCGAATTTTACGTCCCGCTGTGGGTCAAAGTCGCCTGTGCCTTATCCATGTCAGCAGGCACCGCCTTCGGAGGCTGGAAGATCATCCGCACCATGGGCGGCAAGATCTTTCGCATTGAGCCTA
>NZ_DCEA01000035.1:0-3172 GCF_002316705.1 Syntrophomonas sp. UBA1041 | reverse complement strand
CCTGCCCGGAGATATTTATGGATGAGGGAGATGACTCTCCCATCCTTAATGCTCCGTGACAGTATCTCTATCAGTTTGCTTTGGTTCACTGTGTGGTTGGTAGAAGACGGCCTCGGGAATCCCCCTTGTACCGTCAGCCCCAAGCAGAACCCGGCGTGCGGATTTCCCGCACCGGGCTCCCCAGAATGATTCGCAATTACAACTCGTCATGTGTTCGGGTGGAGCAACGTAGCGTACGGGAGTTGAAACCACTCTCTGTTCTTTAGGTAGCTCCAATAGAGCCGATGTCTCTGGCTTCTCCTTCTGAGCGATCTAATCCACTGCCCCCATAGTGCGGGCTCGACCTTGCCCCGTCTTTGGCCGACCGGTTCATCAATTCGATTACGGCCTGGTACTTCTCCTCAAGCCCTTCAGACCCCACCTCACGGTAGGCGCCCTGCCCTCCGGGTATCCCCCGGCCTCCAAGATATTACCCCTGGATTTGGATATAGGTCCCCCAACCCGAGACCCAGCGGGACTTTAACCCACCTGACAAATGCGCTGCCACGCGCACATTATGGCTTCATCTGACTCCTCACGATAAATCTTGTTTCAACCGGCTTTAGCAAATGCGCTTCCGCCGTCCGTGAGGCCTCCCCGGGTAAGAACGCAGTCTTTCTCCCCATCTGCCTGCCGCATTTACACAAACTGTTTCCGTGTGGCTATTGGACTTCGACTTGTGTTGCAGCCTTATCCACAGTTTGTGCCTGATGCGATTTCTGTTCGTCAGGCCGGAGATTTGCCGCCGCCTTCCTTCATACTCCACCTCGCGATGGACGCACTTGGCCTTGGCTATACACTTCCCGCCACCAGGCGTGTTCGGGACTTGCACCCGTTAGACCGCGCCCATGCCGGGCGCACAACAAAAATGCACCGTTCCTTGATTGAGGAACGGTGCATTTCGCCTTCTTTATGTTTAGATCTGTCGTACTGACATATTGACTTGAAAAACCGTATCCGAATTATATGTGTCGGTAATGGATTCCAAAATGGTGGCGACCACCTTGGTAGATCCCTGGATAGAGATATCAAACGATACTTTTTCATTTTCAGTATTGACCACTTTGCGTACGGTTTTCTTGACCTTCTGCTCCCCATCCTGATCCGCAGCCATAACCGGCGCAGTTTTTTTGACGGTTTTATTCTTCTTTTTGTTTTCCTCGTTGAGATTTCTTTTCTTCACCATATAGTAGTATTTGTTTCTGCTCAGGCCCCAGGCCTCGAGGATACCGTTGATGCCCAGAGCGTTTTTCATTTCACGATGAACCGCAGCCTGTTCTTTGTGTGGCAGTTGATTAAATTCATCAAGTGAAATAATATCCATGTTGCCAATACCTCCTACAATTATTAGACTAATTCCATTATTGCCCCAACCGTCAATTAATATAACTTCAACTTCAACCATGCTTTAATAATTATTTGTCAGCACTAAACAACAAAATAGAAAATGATCTTCAGCATCGTATGCATTCGCATACAACTGCCGAGCACATCCGGGTATGAAGCACAGCAGAAAATTTCAAACGGCAAGGTTGCAGTAGAAAGTCAGTCAAATACAACGATCCGGTTATATGCTGCAAAGCTACTTTTTCTTGAGCTGACGGTATAAATACCCAAATAGAGTATAAGCTAATGGCATATATCGCCTTGTAGGGTGAAGTAATCACACCAAAAACCAGAAGTGTTTATCTCCGGCCTGGAATGCTGGGTTGGATTGAGCTTGTTTTAAGGAGGTTTAAGCAACTTATGAACAACCAGGTTATATTGTGGTCTATGTTGGTTCTTCCCTGGGCAACCCTGTTTTTCATAAACAAAAAGGACCTCAAGCGCTTTATGCCGGTGACACTGTTGTCTATAGTCACCACCTCGATCATCATGGAGTCCGGGATTACACTGGGGTTGTGGAATATCCGCCAGACCGTCTATCCTCTTAATCAAACCATACCCTATATATACGGCCTGGCCCCAGTAGTGACCCTGTGGTTGTTTAAATACACCTACCAGCGCTTCGGGTGGTTTCTAGGTATTGACGCTGTCTTCAACCTGTTTTTCGCCTTTGTTTTCACTCCCTGGCTGGCCAGCCGCGGCATCAAGGACTTCATGACCAGCAGTCTGACCCTGTTCCTCATCATCACTGCGTTATCGCTATTGTTATATCTTTACCAGATGTGGCAGGAGGAAGGGCTTCCTAACAAGAGCCTGCTTTATTCCCGGCTGCAGACGGCCAACAAACCCGACTACCGCCGCGATGAGCAACACTGATAGTCATAAGCGATCCCACAGCCGGTGTGATAAAGATCTCCAACCAACATAAACAGCCAATTATGCAACACTATACGAATACCCGATTACATGGCTTGTTCGTAGATAGCCATCACTTCTTCAAGGTACCCTTTGCGAGGATTGGTTAAACACACAATATCTTTAAGAGCATTTTGCGACATGGTTTCGATGTCCTGGTACTGAACGCCCAATTCCCGAAGCCTTAAGGGCAGTCCGACCGTTGAGGCCAGTTCCATGAATGACTGGGAAAAAATATCTACTGCTTCAGACCTGTTATGAGCGGTTTTATGCAGGGTCTCACATATTTTGATGAGGCGCTGTTCAGGTATGGAAGGGGCGTTGAATTCCAGAACGTGAGGGATCAAAACCGAATTATTGTTGCCGTGAATTGTGCTATAATGGCCTCCCAGCTGATGCGCCAGAGCATGAACATATCCCAACCCGGCGCTGTTGAATGCCGAGGCCGCCATAAAGCTGGCGTACATCATCTTTTCCCGGGCTTCCAGATCATAACCATTCTCATAGGCCCTGGGCAGGTATTCGAAGACTATTTCCAGGGCTCCTAAAGCCAGGGCATCTGTGGTAGGTGAGGCCTCTGTTGAAACAAAGGCTTCGATAGCGTGCGAGATCACATCGATTCCGGAAGTGGCCGTAACCTCCCGGGGCATCGAACTCATGAACAAGGGGTCGTTCACAGATATATAAGGGGTCATCAGGGGCGAAGATATGGTCATCTTTACCTTTCTGGATTCGTCGGTGATGATGGCCGTCATGGTCAATTCGGCGCCGGAACCGGCGGTGGTGTTTATGGCAATCAACGGGACCGGCAGAATGTGTGAAAACTAGTCCA
>NZ_DCEA01000051.1:14918-17300 GCF_002316705.1 Syntrophomonas sp. UBA1041 | reverse complement strand
GTGGGTGTTCACTGCCTTAAACAGAGTGACGCCAACACGGTAAAGGCCTGTGAAGCGGTCAAAGTGGAACTGGAAAAGATAAAGCAGGAATTGAATATGGATCTGGATATTGCGGTGGTTATGGACCAGTCCCAGTATATCCAGCAATCTATTCAAAGCACGGTGAGGATGATTCTGGAAGGATCCCTTCTGGCCATGGTGGTATTGTTTCTATTCTTGCGCAAAGCTCGCAGCACCTTGATCGTCTTTACCTCCATCCCGCTTTCTATCATCGCCACCTTTGTGGTCATGTATTTCAGCAATTACACTATCAACCTCATTACTATGGGCGGATTAGCCCTGGGGCTGGGGCGTATAGTGGACGACTCCATCGTGGTGTTCGAAAATATCTTTCGCCACCGCTCGCTGGGTTTATCTTCTTATGAGGCGGCCCGCAAAGGGGCCTCACAGGTTGGCAATGCGGTTATCGCAACCACATTGACGATTCTGGCGGTGTTCCTCCCCATGGCATTTGTGGAGGGCATTGCTTCGATCCTTTTTAAACCCCTGGCCATGACAGTGTGTTTCGCTATTTTCTGTTCGTTGATCGTGGCCTTAACCATTATCCCCCTGTTGTCTTCACGCTTGTTGACGAATCAGGTTATGGCCGCCCGGCCCGATCCCCGCAACCCGGTTTCCCGGCTGATAAACCGTTTAGGGGAATGGATGGACGGCTGGGGAGACCGCTATGAGGTCTTGCTGGGTAAAGTCCTGGCTCGAAGGCGGGTGGTGGTGATTGGAGTCACTATTGCCATGGTGGCCGCATGTGCGGCTATACCTCTGGTGGGGGCGGAATTCATTCCCGGTATGGACTCCGGGGAAATCTCCATAAATATTCAGACCGACAAAGGCAATCAATTGACAGAAACCGACAAGATTGCAAGACTAGCGGAGGAAAAATTGCGCGAGTTCCCCGAGGTACAGACCATTTTCAGCAGTGTCGGCAGCTCGGAGGGCATGACCATGAGTTTGGCTTCGGGAACTGATAGCGCTACATTGTATGTCAAGCTGGTCCCCAAAGGGGAACGCCAGAACGATGTAAATACTATCGCCGAACGGATGCGCACCTCGCTGCAGGAAATCGCCGGCGCCAAAATAGAGGTCTCAGCTGCTGACGCCGCTTCCATGATGGGATCCACCAGCGCCATAACAGTGCAGATTCGCGGAGCGGATCTCGAGGTTTTAAAACAACTTTCCGAACAGGTTGCGGCGATTGTCCGCCAGGTCCCGGGGACCCGCGAGGTGGTCTCCACCCTGACTGAAGGCAAACCCGAGCTGCAGATTCACATTGACCGCGCCCGGGCTGCCGCTTTCGGCCTGACCCCGATGCAGGTCTCCAATGAGATCAGTTCGGCCATGCAGGGAAAGGTGGCTACACAATACCGGGTGGACGGTCAGGAGGTGGACGTAAAGGTCGGTTTCAAACCCAGCTCAGAAAAAGACATGGATTATCTGACCAACCTTTCTATAATGAATCCCGCCGGGATTTTGGTAAAATTATCCTCGGTGGCTACCTTTGAGATTGCACAGGGTCCCATAGCCATTAACCGGGTGGACCAGGTGCGCAGCGCTCTAGTCAGCGGAGACTTGTTTAACCGGGATCTGAACAGTGTAATGCAGGATATTAAAGCCAGGGCAGATGAAATTGACCTTCCCGCGGGCTACAGTATCGAATATGTAGGCACTGACCAGGAAATGATCGAGACTTTCATCAACCTGGCCATGGCACTGATACTGGCCATAATCCTCTGTTATTCGGTTATGGCTATCCTTTACGAATCATTCTTCGATCCCTTTGTAATCATGTTCTCGGTACCCACAGCCTTTATTGGAGTGGTGCTGTCCCTGCTTCTGACCGGAATCCCTTTGAGCGTACCGGGTTTTATCGGGGTGATCATGCTGGTCGGCATCGTGGTGGCCAATGCCATCGTATTCGTGGATTATTTGAAGCAGATGCGCGAGGAGGGCATGGAGCGTGAAGAGGCCATTCTGGAAACCGGCCGGGTGCGGCTGCGGCCCATACTTATGACCGCCCTGGCTACCATACTGGCAATGCTGCCTCTGGCCCTGGGGATCGGCGAGGGCAGCGAATCCCTTCAGCCCCTGGGCATAGTGGTAATTGGCGGACTTCTGGTTTCTACCCTGGTGACCCTGGTATTGGTACCGGTGGTCTATGCCATATTTGACGACTGGTTGTCTGCGTTTAAAGCCAGAAGAGCCTCTAAAAAGGCCGCCAGCTCTCCCCCGGCCTAAGCCGGGAGCGATGGGGCCGGCGAGGCTTTCCGGGCAGTCCGTGAGGATGAATATGGTCTTGAAGTATGAAAGGTTGAGGAAAGGAAATGA
>NZ_DCEA01000051.1:7429-14697 GCF_002316705.1 Syntrophomonas sp. UBA1041 | reverse complement strand
GAGGAAATCGCCATACAAGCCGGGGCCGGCAAAGGCACTATTTACGAATACTTCAGCAGCAAGTTGGAGCTTTTCCATGAAGTATTATTTACCGGCTGGCGTAATTTTGAGGAGAATATCCCCTTGGAACAAATCGAGAATATGTCCGTACAAGAGCAACTGCACCGCACTATCAGCGCACACTTGCGCTATTTTCTGGAAAACCGTCAGCTGGCCCGGGTAAGCTTCTGGGAGGTAGAGGCGGTGGATCAGGAATTGCTGGCTTGGACCCTTAAGATAAAAGCTGAAAAAGAACAGCAGATGCAGGCCTTGATGGAAAAGGGCATAGCCCGGGGAGAACTCAGAGATGACCTGGATCCCAGTGTGATCAGCCGCATGGTCTGCGCCTTGATTCCCTATTTTGCCGGCTGCATAGTCATGAACGATGTTGAATTAGATCCCCAGGAGCTATCAAAGCAAATCACTGGTGCTATCATCAACGGTATTAGAAAATAAGCGCAGCGAATAAGAACCAGTAATGGGGAGGTTCCTTTATTCTTAGAGTAAAGGAACCTCCCCTATCGCTTCCTTTTGACTTGATTCTGGGAATGTATTACTATGATGCTAATCAATAGGTAAGCTCAGGAGGTGTGGTAGTGGAAAATAATCTGGCAGAAAAGGCCCGCAAGCTATTAAATGCCAACTTGATTTCCACAACGTTGAGTACGGTTGATGAAGAGTACAATGTCAACGTAGCGGTTTTGACAGTATTAGAAATGATTGGTGATGACCGCATCATTTGTGCGCGTTTTGGCGCTGACCGCACCTATGCTAATTTAAAGCAGACCGGAAAAGGGGTATTCCTGGTCTTGGTGACTGATGAGGGGCAGCAGACCAAAGACGGCGTCAGGGTTTATGTGGAACTGGAAGACGACACCACCGGCGGCGAGTATTTTGAACGCTTGCAGCGCAAGCTTGCTCAAACTCTCTACCGCCAGTTCCCGCTCAAAAACTGTCTGGTCTTCAAAATTACCGCCATTGTGCCGGTTTCAACCTTAAAGAAATAGAAGTACTATTGATCATTACATTGAGGCTACAGGAGGAATCATAGTGTATTTAGGCAAAGTCATGGTCGTCTTTGGAACTCGCCCCGAGGCCATAAAAATGGCTCCGGTGGTTAAAGAGCTGCAAAAGGTGCCGGATATACATACCGTTGTGACCGTAACCGCGCAGCATCGGGAGATGTTGGATCAAGTTTTGCGCCTGTTTGAAATCCAGCCGGATTACGATCTAAATCTGATGGAAACCCGTCAGGATTTATTCAGCATTACCATAGGAGCCTTAAGCGGATTAAAGGAGGTTCTGGAAAAGGAGAAACCGGACCTGGTAATAGTGCACGGGGATACCACTACTACCCTGGCGGCATCATTAGCGGCCTTCTATATGCGCATCCCGGTGGCACATGTAGAAGCCGGTTTGCGTACCCGCAACAAGTACTCTCCTTTTCCTGAAGAGATGAACCGCACCCTGACCGGTCGCCTCACCGAATTACACTTCGCCCCTACAGACACCTCCCGCGAAAACCTTCTGGCCGAGGCCACCGCCGAATTCAAGATATGGGTCACCGGTAACACGGTTATTGATGCCTTACTCAGCATTATTAAGGATGATTATCAGTTTGGCCGGGAATTTGACGGCATCGACATGAGCAAGCGGCTGATTTTAGTCACCACCCACCGCCGCGAAAACTGGGGCGAAAGGATGCGCGAAATATACCAGGCGTTGCTGGAGCTGGTCGAAGAGTTTCCTGACATCGCGGTAGTCTTCCCGGTGCACAAAAATCCTGTCGTCCGCAGCATAGCAGAAGAGATGCTGTCCGGCAAGCCCCGCATACACCTCCTGGAGCCTCTCGATTATGAACCCTTTGCCCATCTCATGAACATATCTTACCTGGTTGTCACCGATTCAGGCGGCTTGCAGGAAGAAGCTCCGGCCCTGGGCAAACCGGTTTTGGTGTTGCGCGATACTACCGAGCGCCCTGAAGCCGTCACTGCAGGCACTGTCAAATTGGTAGGCACCAGCCGCCGTAAAATATATGAAGAGACCAAAAAATTGTTATCCGATCCTCGTGAGTACGACAAGATGGCCCGGGCTATCAACCCTTACGGTGACGGCAAAGCAGCCCGCAGGATTGTGCGGGAATTGATCAGCTTTCTTTATGTGCGCATTGGAGCGCAGGTCTGAAGCAAAGCTTAACCCGCAGTTGCCGAAGAAGAGTTCTGTATCAATTCATACTAATCCCTTCTAAAGGGTGGTAAACTTCGTTTAGCGGCTTCTGGGAGGAATTCAGCTCACGCATTTATTGAGGAGGAGAAAGATGACGCCAATACATTTTGGAACCGACGGTTGGAGGGCTATTATCGCTCGGGATTTCACCTATGCAAATTTAAGAATGGTGGCTCAAGGAATCGCCGCTCATATAAATAGTGGAACCGGACCGCGAAAAAGCGTGGTAATAGGTTATGACAACCGCTTTATGTCGCCCGAGTTCGCCCAGGAGTGCGCGCGCATCCTGGCCGGAAACGGGATCAAGGTTCATATGTTGATAAACCCCGCCCCCACTCCCCTGGTAGCTTTTGCAGTGCGCCATCTGGAATGTAGTGGGGGTATAGTGATTACTGCCAGTCACAATCCCGCCCACTATAATGGAGTCAAATTTATTCCGGCTTATGCCGGGCCGGCCCTGCCTGAGGTGACCCAGTGTATAGAAACCGAGATCAACAGGGTAGCGGAAGGCGCCAAAATATATGAAATAGATCTCAAGGAAGCGGCTCAGTTGAGTTTGATTGAGGAAATTGAACTGGATAACGCCTACCTTACCCATCTTGACAAGCTTCTCCGCCGGGAGCATTTCAAAGCCAAGAGCCTCAAGGTGGTTGTGGACCCGATGTATGGAGCCGGAATGGGATTTCTGGAGCAGTATTTGACCCGACTGGGCATCGAAGTAAAATCTATACACAATCATCGTGACGTGATGTTTGGGAATATTGTTCCCGAGCCGGTGGAACGGAACCTGTTCGATTTGCGCCGTGCGGTAGTCAGTTATAACGCGGATATAGGATTGGCCCTGGACGGGGATGCCGACCGTTTTGGAATCGTTGACCAGGAGGGCAGATTCATAAACGGCAACCTGGTTATAGCCCTGCTTTTGGATCACTTCCTTAAAACTCGGACGGTGAGGGGGCCGGTAGTGCGTACCGTAGCCACCACTCATCTATTGGATCGTATCGCCAAACTGAATGGTTTACAAGTCATCGAAACCCCGGTGGGATTCAAATATGTCAGCCAGGCCATGCGTGAGTACAACGGCCTCCTGGGTGGTGAAGAAAGCGGCGGTCTGAGCGTCTGGGGCCATGTTCCGGAAAAAGACGGCATACTGGCTTGCCTCCTGGCAGTAGAGATGATGGCTTACAGCGGAAAAAGCTGTGCTGAATTGACCGAAGAGCTTTACCGGGACTATGGGCGCCTGGTTAATCGCCGCCAGGATGTGTTATTTACCCAGGGACGAGAACCCCTGCTCAAAGAGCGGTTATCAGCTTTTCGTCCTAAGACCATATCAGGGCTGAAAGTCCTATCGATAACCGATCAGGAAGAGATGCGCTGGTCCCTGGCTGATGACAGCTGGCTGTTGGCACGCTTCTCAAATACCGAACCGGTTTTGCGAATATATACTGAAAGCGCCGATTTGCAGAGCTTAGAGGCCATTGAGAAGGCTTTCTGTGAGGCTCTGGAAATAAATAATTAGGTCTGGTACAAGATTCCTTCATCATATAAAATTTATGAAGAGTAGGAAGAGGAATTTTTATGAATAACGACGAAAGTTCTATAGACAGCGAAAATTTAGGATCGAATGAATTGAATCAACTGGATTTGATTCTTGTTCAAATTATTAACACCATGGAGCAAAGCCGTGGTGATATTTTTGACATATCCGAAGAGAGCCGCAAGCAATGTATTCGCCTGGAGGTGGAGATGGAAGAACTCACTCTGGAAGCCGGGCGGATCATTGATGAGGTGCAAAAAAATGAAAAACTCGAACGGCTGGCTCGTTTGCGATTAATGGAAGTGAGCCGAAATTTTCGCTCCTACTCGGAAATTGATATCAAGAAGGCTTATGAGAGCGCGCGTGAACTGCAACTGAGGCTGTTGGACCTGCGTCAAAGCGAAATGTACCTGCGCAGGAGGCGTGAGGAGCTTACCCGCCACATCAACAAATTTCAGGCTATCAATCAAAAAGCGGAAAGCTTTCTGAGTTCCACCGGTTTTGCCCTCAAGATTCTCAAGGGAAATGTCGAAAGGATAAACGAAACCATAGAAGATTCCCACAGGAACAGGCAGCTGGGCATCTGGATCATACAATCACAAGAAGCCGAAAGGCGTAGAATTGCCCGGGATCTGCATGACGGCCCGGCGCAGAATTTGGCGGGTATGATGATCCGTTTGGATCTCATTCAACACCTGTGGGGGGATGATATCAACCGCATATATGAAGAGATTGAAAATATCAAGCAGATGGGATCAGAGAGCCTGAGCGAGATCAGACGCATTATGTTCGACCTGAAACCTTCTCTGCTCCACGAAGATGATTTCTGTGCCACCTTGAGCGACTTCTTCAGGGACTATGGCGCCAAATACGATTTGGATATCGACTTTGTGGTTTTCGGCGAGAAGAAGAAATACGATATGTCCCTGGAAATCGCCCTGTTTCGAATGGTTCAGGAGTCCATAACCAACATCCGCAAACATTCGGGGGCCAATAAAGTACTGGTTAAAATGGAAGATAAAGGCCGCAGCCTGACACTGGTGATAAAAGACGAAGGCCGCGGGTTCGATGTGGGGAGAACCGCGACCAAATCAGAGAGTTACGGGATAATGGGCATGAAGGAACGGGTCGAATTGCTGGGCGGCGAAGTGGAGATAATCTCGGCGCCCGGCAAGGGAACACAGGTTATCATAACTGTGCCGCTGGAGGGAGATGTCAAGGATGGACAAAATAAAAGTTGTAATAGCGGATGACCATGTGCTAGTTAGGGAGGGCCTGCGCAAGCTATTAGAGTTGGACAAAAGCATTGAAGTCATCACCGAGGTGGGCGATGGTCAGGGCGCTATCAACATAGCCCGCAAAGAGAAACCGGATATCATCTTGATGGATGTTAATATGCCAGGCACCAACGGGGTGGTAGCTACGCAGGTTATTAAAAGGGAGATCCCTTCGATTCGCATTATCGCCTTGACAATCTACGAGGATGAAGAGGTTGTAGAGATGGTCAGAGCAGGGGTTTCCGCTTATGTCCTCAAAGATGTGGCTGGCAGCGAGCTAATTGACACCATTCATCGTGTTATCGACGGCGAAATCGTAATTCATCCCCGGGTTGCCAACCGGCTGGTCAAAGAATTGACCCGCAATGAAAAGAAAGAAGATGATGTCAAACTCACCAAACGGGAGAAAGATGTCCTGACCTTGCTGGTGAAAGGCAACTCCAACAAAGACATGGCAGACACTCTCTTTATCAGCGAAAAAACAGTAAAGAACCACCTAACCAGTATTTTCCGCAAACTTAATGTAAAAGATCGAACTCAAGCGGCCGTTTATGCCCTACGAAACGACATAGTGGTAGACGAAGAGGGCGAAGCCTAGTAATACCAGGAATGATTCGGCCTCCGGAAAGCATATTATGTACAAAATAGGCTTGAAGGAGGTTATTTACATGGCTTTCTTCTTAAAATTAATGGTGTTTTCTGTATGGGTAGTCATAATGGCGGCTTTGATTATAGGCAGTATCCAGTGTTCCAAACGCTTCAGACGGGGCCGCCGCTACGAAAAAATTAAACCGGCCGGAGAGAAGGAAAACGGTCGGTTTTTTTTCCTGCCAGCTTACATGGACATGCCGGGAGAACCCCTCTTTTATAATTAAGCCGTTCTATTTCCTGGAAGCTTGATTTACCCATACAATTTCCTATTAAGCTGTATTATGATTAATATATGTTTTGTCGTAGGGTAAGAGGCGCCACACGGCCGGATTTCTATTGTTGGCGGAAAGGAGGGGGTTGGGTGTTAAATCTGTTGATGGATATTCTCTTTCCTGAAAACGTATGCTGCGTGTGCAGAGAACCGGGAAGGTTCTCTAGCCGTCGTCCCTGGTGCGAAAACTGCGCCCAAGAGATGCAAAAAGCCCAAACCTGCCTGCCGATCTGTGATTTATGCGGTAAGTATTTGGATACCGAAGAGGTGCTTTGTCATGACTGCCGGGTCAATTCGCCCGGTTTTCACATAGCCCGGGCAGTAGGCCCATATGATAAAGACGGCTACCGCATTGCCATTAAGGTTTTAAAATTCCTGGGCCGCAAATATCTGGCCGGGCAAATGGGCCGGCTGATGGCCGAAGTGGTTAAGAACGAGTCCCGATTCTGGCCGATAGATGTCATTATTCCGGTTCCCGCTTCCCTGGGCAGCTTAACCCAGCGCGGTTTCAATCAGACCGAGCTGCTGGCCCGGCATATTGCCCGGCATTTAAAGCTGCCCATGGATAATAACATGCTGCTGCGGGTCAAGGAAACCCCTGCCCAAAGGGAATTGACCAAAGAGGAACGAGAGAAGAACCTGCTCTGCGCTTTTAAAGTCAGAGATCCGCAGCGCATAAAAGCAAAGAATATTCTGCTGGTTGACGATGTATATACTACAGGGTCGACTGCCCGAGAGTGTACCCGCAGCTTATTGCGGGCCGGGGCTGCCCGGGTTTCGGTGATAACCTGGGCAACCGGTAAAGGTTTCTAGGCAGCAGGAGGGAGATTGCCATGGCAGACTTGAAGAATTGCAGACAATGTGGACGGGTTTTCGCCTCCCAGGGAAGCAGCTTGTGCCGCAAGTGCCTCGATAATGTCGATAAAGAATTCGCTATTGTGCGCAGATATGTGCGCGACCACAATGGGGCAGACGTTATCGAAGTTTCCCAGGCTACTGGCGTTAAGGAAGAAACCATTTTGCAGTTTTTGCGCGAAGGCCGTCTGCTTTCCCGTGGATTTGTGGCCAGTCTTAAGTGTGAGCGCTGCTCGGCCAAAATTGACGCCGGGCGTTTTTGCACCAAGTGTTCTTATGAATTGAACCAGCAGCTGCAGGGGATTATGCCCGCCGCAGCGGAAAAAGCAAAAACGCTCCCTACGGGGCGCGAACAAATGCATATCTATAAAATCGACAAATAAAACCCAGCTAAAAAACCGCTTTATCAGAA
>NZ_DCEA01000051.1:0-7245 GCF_002316705.1 Syntrophomonas sp. UBA1041 | reverse complement strand
CCGGATAAGGATATCAATGTTTTTATACGAGTTAGAAAATAGCTAGAAGTATGAGGTGGGAACTATGATAATTTCTAAAACTCAGGTACAAAACATACTTAAAACTTACGCCCGGGATTATAAATTAACCCCGGCCGACACGGCGCGCAGCCAGGGCGTGGCCAAACAGGATGAGCTGATGATTTCTGAGGCCAGCCGTCTCAAGCAAAAGGCGATGCAAGCGGTCAAACAAACCGATGATATCCGTATGGATAAAGTGACCGCATTGCAGCAAAGCATTTCCACCGGAACCTATACTCTGGCAGACGATGAAATTGCGGAGAAAATCATTCAAAGAGCTATCGTAGATAAGCTCGTTTAGAAGTGGTGCGCTATGGAAAAACAATGCCTCGAGCTGATAGAACTCCAGGATAAAGTTAATGAGATGGTTGAAAAGCTGGTAATCCTGGCCAGCGAAAAAAAGAAGCTCGTTATTCAGGGGAATATTAAAGAATTGGATAACTTGATTCGTGAAGAGGGCATCGTCATTTTGGAATTGGAAAAATGGGAAGGTGCCCGTTTTCGCGCCCAGGGCGGTTTGTACCCGGAACACCCGGGATTGGATTCTCAACAACTGTTGAAATGGGTGAGAGACAATTGCCCGCATCTCGCTGCTCTTATGCAGGACTCCATAAGCAGGCTGGAAATCAGCCTGGGGTGCTTAAAAACCTTGAATCAGCACAATAATGAACTCTTGCAGCAGTCCCTGGATCATATCGCTTTTCTGGAAGCGGCCGTGGTGGGCGATCAACCCGGAACCTATTCAGAAAAAGGCCTGCAAGCAGAAAACATGAGAGCCAGAATCAACCTCCTCGACCGCAAAATATAAATTCGACCTTGGAAAAGAGGGATACAAGGTGTCGATAGGATTTCTTGGATTAGAAATAGGCAAGCGGGCCATAACCGCGCAGCAGACCGCTTTGACCATCACCGGCCACAACATTGCCAATGCCAATACGGTTGGATACACCCGGCAGGTGGCTCAGATGGAAACCACCACGCCATATTGCACCCCGTCATTGCAGACCGCAGTAGGGGTGGGGCAGATTGGAACAGGCGTCGCGGTGGGCACTATTGAGCGCATCCGCGAAGAGTTCCTGGACAATCAGTATCGCAACGAGAGTAAGGCCGCCGGTTACTGGCAGAGCATTTCCGAATCCATCAGTAAATTGGAGGTCATCATTAACGAACCTTCAGATTCCGGGTTAAGGGAGGTAATGGACCAATTCTGGGAAGCTTGGCAGGATCTGGTCAGCAACCCGGAAAATGATTCCACCCGCACAGTCGTGGCTGAGAGGGGAGCCACTCTGGCAGACACTTTCAACCACACCTATCGCCAGCTGGTGGAACTGCGCGACGATGTGAATTCTATCCTGGAAACCAGGGTCCAGGATATTAATTCCATGGCAGAACAGATAAAGGATTTGAATAAGCAGATCCTGGCCATCAATGTGTCGGGGCAACAACCCAACGACTTGTTGGACAGGCGTGATCTGCTTTTGGATCAGCTCAGCAAGATCGTGGACATTAGCGTCCATCAGGAGTCTAATGGCACCATTGCGGTTCAGCTGGGGGGGCGAACCCTGGTCCAGGGCCTGACTTACAGTACTCTGGATACCGAAGCCGATGCCAATGGCATGCAAATGATTGTTTGGAAAGACACCCGGGTGAAAACACAGATCAGCGGGGGAGAATTGAAAGGCCTCCTGGATGTGAGGGGGGCCACTCTGCTTCCGGCCGATGCCTCTTCCGACTACCGGGGTCTGGTTCCCGAAATGATAGACAAGCTCAACCGGCTGGCCATGGCCATTGTACAGGAAACCAACCAGCTGCACCGGCAGGGCTTCAGTCTTATCAATAAGACCGGTACTCCTGACGGCGCCAATTTTTTTGCTGAACCGGCCGACCCCGGCACAGTCAGCGATTGGGCGCAATATATGAAGGTGGCCGATGACATCCTCAATGATCCCCGGGGGATCGCCGCCGCCGGCCAGCGCACCTGGGGCGACCCGCTTACAGGGGGAGATCCGGTTCCGCCGGCTGAAGCCCAACCCATTAATTTTGGAGACGGAAACAATGCCCTGAATCTGGCCCGGCTGAAACACGCCTTGACTATCGACGGGGCTATGACAATGGATGATTTCTGGCGTTCCTTGGCTTCGACTATCGGCGTGCAGGGTCAGCAGGCCAAGCGCATGGCGCAGAATCAGGATAACCTGGTGGGGGAATTGGACAACAAGCGACAGAGTATTTCCGGGGTCTCCCTGGATGAGGAAATGACCAATATGATACGTTATCAGCACGCTTATAACGCTGCGGCCCGTTTTATCAACGCGATAGACGAGCAGCTCGACCTGGTGGTTAACCGCCTCGGACTGGTGGGGAGGTAATAGAAGATGCGCATTACTTCTACTATGATGGTCAATGATTTGATCCGCAACTTGAATACCAATACCCGGCGATTGGATGAATGCCAACGCCAGTTGTTTACCGGCCGGAAAATCAACAGTCCTTCCGATGACCCCTCCGGTTTGGTCAAGGCTCTGCGATTGCGTACCGCCCTTAATGAGAACGAACAATATTTGGCCAATATCAATGAGGCCAACAGCTTTATGGAAACCACCGACGGGGCTCTCAACAACATCAACGAAATCCTGCAGCGGGTGCGGGAACTGGCGGTAAAAGCCGGCACCGGCAGCAACTCGGAGGAGGTTATGCAAGCCATTTCCGCTGAAATGGAGCAGCTTAAAGAACAATTGCAGCTGGTGGCCAACAGCACTTATGGGTCAAAGTTTATCTTTGCCGGCTCCAATGTCACCCAGGCGCCCTGTGAGGGGGAGGCCTGGAAAGGCAACGCTCAACTGCTGGAAACGGAGATCGGCATTGGGGTCAAGGTAGCCCTCAATCTGGATATGACAGGCTTTTTCGGCAATCCCGGCGGAGTCGACGCTTCCGGGGACCCGGACGGCGGGGTGTTCGCCATGATAAACGATTTAATAACCTCTATAAATGCATCCGATTTTGAAGGAATCAGCGGCATGCTGGACAACGTTGACGCCAAAATCGATGATCTGCTGGGCAAACGCGCTGTAGTAGGAGCCCGCGTCAATCGCATGGAGCTGCAGCAAAACCGCCTCGAAGAAGCGGAAATATCTTTGACCAGCCTTTTGGCAGGAGTTGAAGATGTTGAGTTTGAAGAGGCGGTTATGAATCTCAGGATGCAGGAAAACGTGTACAGTGCCAGCCTGGCGGCAGGAGCACGGATTATCCAGCCTACTCTGGTTGATTTCCTCAAATAAGTTTTTATAATATTGGCGCAAAATCCTATTTCGGCTTATTCATCCAATAACTATTTTATTTTATCGCCAGCTGCCGCTGCCTAAGCTCGAAATCAAATTCCCGGGCCGGTGGCGGCGGAGCGACCAGGCTCCTGTTCGGCTTTCTAAAATATTGAGCCAGGCCAGGGGTCATGTTTTATTCGTGATTATCCCCAGCTAAGATGACAGATTGATATCAAGAGACAGCCCCTCTAAAACGATATATGAAATAACAAAATATTTTAGCCAGGTAAATGGGGAGGCACACTTAAAGGTGAACTGCATGAAGATTAAGAGCAAGTACCTGGAAGAGATCGAAATTGAAAGTGATCAAATTATTTTTTTCCCGGAAGGCCTGCCGGCATTTGAAGAGGAACGGCAGTTTGTAATCATTCCCTTTGCGGCGGACTCGCCCTTCTTTTATCTGCAATCGGTGAGGAAGGAGCAGCTCTGCTTCATCCTGGCAGATGTATTCACGTTTTTCCCCCATTATGAGATTGAGATCAACAACCGGGAATTGCGGCGTCTGAAAATCCGGGAAGGCGGCAAGGGGTCTCTTAATGTATTCGCCTTATTGACCATACCCGAGATTTTTGCCGAGACCACCGCCAATCTATTGGCCCCTTTGATTATCAACTTCGACCAGCAGGTGGGAATTCAATATATTCCTCAGTTATCAAGGTATCATACCAAACATCCGCTATTCGAAGATTCTATATTGAGCCCCGCTCAGGGGGTGAGATAGTATGCTGGTGTTGAATCGCAAGAAGGGACAGAGCATCTGTATAGGTGAACAGATACGCATTACGGTGGTTGACGTACAGGGGGATTACATTAAGATCGGCATCGATGCCCCGCGGGAAGTCGGGGTTTATCGTCAGGAAATCTACCGGGAGATCGTAGCGGCCAATATGCAGGCGGCTGCGGCAAAACCAGGGCAGGAACCGCATCATTTGCTGGATGACCTGTTCAAAGCGCAGCTGGAAACTACGCCCCGGTAATTGGAGGTATCAGGATGGCTATAAGAATATCGGGATTAGCGAGCGGATTTGATACTGAGAGCATAATAAAAGAAGCCATGAAGGGTGAACGGGCTCGGGTGGACGCAGTGCGCCAGCAGAAGCAGATCCTGGAATGGAAACGGGAGCAGTACCGGGAGGCCAATACCAAATTCCTGGCCTTGCGCAGTTCCCTGCTCAACTTAAAACTACAGGGCACTTTTCAGGCCAAAACCGTCACTTCCTCGGACCCGGCAGTGCTTACCGCCACAGCGGCCAGCACCACCATTGAAGGCAGCTTCAGTGTGGAAGTTTTAAGGCTGGCCCGGGGCGCCAGCAAAGAGAGCACGCCGGTCATGAGCGAGTATGTCCACAGCGGGGAGGATGCCGAATTCACTTTGACCGGCAAAAACGGTTCGGCCACCGTCACCGTTCAGGAGGGTGACACCATACAAACCGTGGTGGCCAAGATCAATGAGCAGCAGGCGGCAACCGGAATCAAGGCTACTTACGATGCCGGCCTCAATAAATTTTACCTCTTCACTTCCGGCACCGGCGACCAGGCCAGGATTGAACTGGAGGACAGCAGCGGTTTCCTGGCCAACACTTTGAATGTCGACCTGGGCACGGTAGCGGGTGTTGATGCCGCTATCAGATTCAATGGCGGCCAGGAACTTAATTTCGCATCCAACCGCTTTACCTTTAACAATATCAACTTCGCCCTCTTGAAAGAGGGACAGACTGTAGATATAACCGTAAGCCCCGACGTCGACAACATAGTGGCCAAGATCAAGGATTTTGTGGAAAAATACAATGCCGCGGTGGGATACATCTCTGAAAAGCTGGGGGAAAAACGTTTTCGCGATTTTACCCCCTTAAGTGATGAACAGAAAAAGGACATGAAGGAAAAAGACATTGAGCAGTGGGAAGAAAAGGCTAAAAGCGGATTGTTGCACAGTGACTCCACCCTTTTCAACCTCTACAGTATGATCCGCAACCAGGCCAGTTCAATTGTCGCCGGGGCGGACAAGTATTCCAGCTTAAGCGCTATCGGCATCACCACCTCGGGCTGGCAGGATCAAGGCAAACTACATATCGATGAGGACAAACTCAAAACCGCTTTGAGCGACAACCCCGAAGCGGTGATGAATCTGTTTACCAATACCGAAAGCGGAACTGATCAAGGCATAGCAGTAAGGCTCTATGATCAGGTCATTGACAGTATGCAGCGCATCACCAACACCGCAGGCACTGTCAGCACCGGGGTTGACGAAAGCAGCCTGGGACGGGAGCTCGAACGGGTCGGAAAAAGGATTTACACTCTGGAAGAGCGCCTTGTCGAAGTGGAAAACAGGTATTACCGGCAATTCACGGCTATGGAACAAGCTCTCCAGCAGATGAATGCCCAGAGCCAGTGGCTGGCCCAGCAGTTCGCCAGCGGTTCCACTCAGTAGATGGATGAGTGATTCGGGCAAAAGATAAATAATTCGGCCAAGCGGGGACGACCAGCGACTCCCCGCCTTTTTTCGTCCTAAGCGAAGAGGGTCTCCTGGATAGTCAGTGTGTTCTCATTTTTTTGCCCTGTAGTCCTAATTATTAAAATTAATAGTCTTTAGGGCGAAGATACTTGATAATTGACAGAAAATATATACTTAGGGCCTAGATTATTTAAAAATAGTAGTAAATATTTCCCGAATATATCCCGATATAATAATTGCAATCATTATTAAATGCAAGGGGGTAAATCAAGGGCAAACATCAAAACCAGCGGAGTTTCAGGAGTATTATGAAGCGGCCCGCAGGGAAGTGGGCCAGCGAATTTCAAGGAGGAATTTTTAAATGATTATCAACCACAATATTGCAGCACTCAACACCTATAACAAATTAAGTTCCAACAGCTCTATAGGCAACAAAGCCCTGGAGAAACTGTCATCCGGATTGCGCATCAACCGCGCCGGCGACGACGCCGCCGGGCTGGCCATTTCCGAAAAGATGCGCGGCCAGATCAGAGGCCTGGATCAGGCCGGCCGCAATGCCCAAGACGGCATTTCCATGATACAGACCGCTGAAGGGGCGTTGAATGAAACCCACAGCATACTGCAGAGAATGAGAGAACTGGCGGTTCAGTCCGCTACCGGCACCAACACCGAAGCCGACCGGGCTGAGATCCAAAAAGAAATCGACCAGCTGGCAACTGAGATCACCAGGATCTCTACTGACACCGAATTCAACACCAAGAAGCTGTTGAACGGCGATATGGGTAAGACTTACACTGCATCTGTTCTAGACTTTCAACCACAGGGTTTCCAGATTACCGGAAGTGATATAACAACTGGTACCTATACATTGACTATGACATCTGCAGGAACCGACACTTTCGTTACAAGTGGAAGTTCCTTGAACGGGGCTGTTGATCAGGATACTTTTTCAGTTACTGCCGGTGCCCATATAAGCTATGGTAATTATCACCTGGAAGTAACCGACTACGACGATGTAGCGAACACAGCCACCTTCACATTAACAGGCCCTGATGGAACCAAAACCACCATTAGTGGGGCGAGCACTGTATCTGACCTCGATATTGGAGGCTTGACCATCGATCTGGGAACAGATAACATTACTCAGGCTGGTGCTATAAATATCGCCTTATCCGCCAATGGGATGGATATTGACTTGAGCGGTGCTAAAACAGTTAGCAATGCACCCTTTAACTACTCTGGCGGAACCCTTAATATTGGGGGCTTTGAGTTCGAGGTAAAGACCAACTATGTTGCAGGTACCAATGCGTTTACCATCGCCGTAACTGACCATGCTGTAAAATTCCAGATTGGTGCCAACGCTAACCAGAATACCTCATTGTCCATTAATGACATGAGCGCAACTGCTCTGGG
>NZ_DCEA01000101.1:0-20938 GCF_002316705.1 Syntrophomonas sp. UBA1041 | reverse complement strand
GGCGGGTTCTAATCCCCGCCTCGTTGCAGCGCTGTGTTGAAACTGCTTAAGCAGCTTTTTTCGATGCTTAAAAGGAGGGAGTCCTTGGATGACAACTTATGCAAGCCCTATCGGCAGCAGTCTGAAGCGGGTTGATGGGCCTGGAAAAATATCTGGCTTGGAAAAATATGCGGCCGATTACTATCCGGATAATTTTCTCTGGGCCGGGGCTAAACGCTCGGATCATCCTCATGCCCTGATCAAGGAAATAGATATTTCCCCGGTGCGCAATCTCCCGGGCATCTTTGCCGTACTGACCCATGAAGATATAAAAGGCGCCAACCGGGTGGGGGTGCCGGAAATGGATCAACCGGTACTCGCCGACCGCAAGGTACTCTATAAAGGAGATCCGGTGGCCTTAGTGCTGGCAGAGAATAAAACAGTACTGCAGGAAGCCATAGATAAAATTGTCATTAAATATGAACCCCTGCCGGCGGTCTTTGATCCGGAAGCAGCCCTGGCGGAGAACGCACCGCTGCTGCATGAAAACCGCAATGATAAAAACCTCCTGCTGGGCGGCAGAGTTGTACGCGGGAACAGCATAGCCGCTATGAGCGAGTGTGACGCTGTGGCAGAGGCTGATTTTCAACTGCCCTGGCAGGAACACGCTTACCTGGAAACCGAGGCCGGGGTCGCCCGGGTCGATGAAGAGGGTATCCTGGCAATCATCGCCTCCACCCAGACCCCCTGGCGGGATAGAAATGAGCTGGCTTATGCCCTGGGTTGGCCGCTTGATAAAATCCGGGTAATAGCCCCCTACCTGGGAGGCGGCTTCGGGGGCAAGGATGGGATAACGGTGCAAGGATTGCTGGGACTGGCAGCACTACATAGCGGAGGACGTCCGGTCAAAATGTGGAATTCGCGGGAGGAGAGTTTTCTATCTTCCACCAAACGGCATCCCGGACGGGTTCACTATGAACTGGGCTGTAAAAAAGATGGGACACTGTACGCCATGAACTGCCGAATCGTGCTGGACACCGGTGCTTATGCTTCCCTGGGCGGGCCGGTACTGGCCCTGGCCATGGAGCATGCCGCAGGGGTCTATCGTATACCCCATGCTCTGATAGAGGGGTTCTCTGTTTATACCAACAACCCGGTGGGCGGGGCTTTTCGCGGATTTGGCGCACCCCAGGTTCTGGCCGGGCTGGAGCAGATGATGGATATCCTGGCGGATAAAATCGCCTGGGACCCACTGGCTTTCCGGCTCAAGAATGCCGTCATGCGTGGAGATGAAACGGGAGCTGGGGTGTGGATGAGCAATTCTACCGCCATCATTCCCTGCCTGGAAAAACTGCAAGAACACCCGCTATGGACCTCGCGCCAGGCCTGGGTCAGCCAGGCTCCCCCCTTTAAGCTAAGAGGCGTTGGTATTGCCGCCGGCTTGCAGGGAACCGGCTATGGTCCTATGGTGGCAGATATTGCCAATGCTAAAATTGAACTGCTGCCTGATGGTCGTTTTCGGATATATTCCGGGGTGGCGGATATGGGACAGGGGAACAATCCCACCAATGTACAAATCGCCGCGGAAGTTTTGGGACAGACAGCTGACTGCTTCGAATTGATTCAGCCCGATACCCTGCAAACTCTGCCTTCAGGATCTTCCGCCGCCAGCCGCACTACCTATTCCTATGGAAACGCCTTAAAGGCAGCTGCCCTCCAGCTAAAAGAACGCATCCTCACCCGAGCCTGCAATATGGGTATGGGCCTCTATGCTGAAGATTTCTTGTTGAGTTCCGGCCGGTTGAATCATCTCCCCAGCGGACGGGAAATCCCCCTGGGCCTGGTCGCGGCGAGTATGCGGCCCGAGGAGCGTGTTTCAATTTACTCCTATACGGCACCGGTAAACCGCTATCCGGATAAAATCAACCCGAACATACGCGCTGCCGGATTCCCCCACCGGGTTTTTGCCTTTGCCTGTCATTTGGCTAGAGTGCAAATCGATGAACTCACCGGGGAAGTGGAAATCAGCGATTACCTGGCCGCAACCGATGCCGGCAAGGTACTCAATCCTCAGCTTTATGAACAGCAGGTTCAGGGTGGTGCGGTTCAGGGCATGGGTTACGCCCTGTGGGAGGATTTTAAGCTTGACCGGGGAGAGCTTATGACCCGTAACCTGGCCACTTACATTTTACCTACATCTATGGATGTACCGGATATATTGAGTATAGCGGTGGAAAGCGTGGAAGAAAGCGGTCCTTTTGGTATGAAGGGAATCGGGGAAATCGTGATTAATCTCGCCTTGCCGGCGATTGCCAATGGAATTGCCCGGGCCGTGGGCCAGCATATTTTTAAAAGTCCGCTTACCGCCGAACAACTATTATTAATCCTGGAAAAGAGGGCAGCAGAATGAAGATTGCATTTGAGTTAAACGGGATAAAGCAGGAGATTGATTGTCTCCCTGATCGCCGGGTGGTTGACCTGCTGCGGGAAGAACTGGGGTATACCGGTACCAAAGAAGCTTGCGGCTCCGGTGAATGTGGCGCCTGCACCATTCTGGTAGACGGTGTCAGCAAGCTTTCCTGCCTGATGCTTGCCGCCCAGCTGCAGGGCCGGAGTATTACCACTATCGAAGGGATGTCGCCGGGGAAAAAGCTTCACCCGATTCAGCAGGCCTTCGTAGATAAAGGAGCGGTCCAGTGCGGGTTCTGCAGCCCGGGAATGCTTATGGCGACCGTTGACCTCTTGCAGCGCAATCCAGCTCCGGACCGCCAGCAAATCCGTGCAGCCCTGAGCGGCAACCTGTGCCGCTGTACCGGCTATCAGAAGATCATTGATGCGGTAGAAAGCGCGGCAGCAGAAATGAGGGATAAGCTATGAGTCAAGTGTTTCTGCCCCATACGCTGGAAGAATTATGGACCATAAAGCAAGAAAACCCGGCTGCGCTTATTATGGCCGGAGGAACGGATTTACTGGTAAAGATACGGGATAGAAAACTGCCGCCTGCGGTGATCCTGGCTCTGGAGAATATAGCCGAATTAAGGCAAATTGAACGGCAGGACGGCGAAATTTGCATCGGCAGCATGGTTACGCACCAGCAACTGCTGGACAGTCCCATCATTCAAACCCAGCTTCCCGTCTTGCATCAGGCGGTTGCGGTCTTGGGCTCTCCGCCTATCCGTCATATGGGGACTATCGGCGGGAATATCTGCACAGCTTCCCCGGCGGGCGATACCCTGCCCCCGCTCTATGTGCTGAATGCCGGCCTGGAACTAAAAAACGCTGCTGCCGGCCGCTTGCTTCCTATTCAGGACTTTATTCAGGGACCCGGTCAAACCCTGCTCGGCAGCAATGAAATCCTCTATAAGATTCGCATTCCCATTCCCGCTCCGCATAGCCACGGATTTTACTTTAAAGTGGGCCAGCGTAAAGCCCTGGCGATTGCCATATGCAGTATGGCTTCCCTCCTACAATTTGCGGAAGATAAGCGCATTTTAGAGGGCCGCTTCGCCTGGGGCAGTACCGGCCCCACCGTTATGCGCTTTCCGGAAGTGGAAAATACTTTAATCGGGGAAAAGCTCAGCCCCATAATACTAGGCAGACTGGGGCAAAGCATGGCTGCTTTAGTGTCTCCCATCAGTGATGTCAGAGCCTCGGCAGAATATCGCCGCCTGCTGGCCAGCAAGCTGCCCTTGAAGATCTGGCAGTCTCTAATATGAAAAGGTCGTCAGTCATCGGGCTTCAGTCGAGAAGGGGATCTTTCCTGCTACATCTTACCATTCAAGCCCCTACTAACTCACTTTTCATCGTTGTTTGTGGCCTCTGGCCATGGGGATTAATAAAATTATAATACTTTAGGGGTGTTTAGATAGATGAATAATGAACCCTCAAGGCAGCTGGATATGGGTAGCGATCCTGTCTTCCGCGTCCTTTTAGCCCTGGCTATACCGGCCATGATCTCCATGTTCTTTCAAAACCTCTATGAATTCGTTGACACCATGTTTATCGCCTGGTTGGGTTCAGCTCCGCTGGCGGCCCAGTCTCTATCTATGCCCCTTTTTTATCTGGTTCTTTCACTGGGGAAAGGAGCACAGATAGGAGCCACCACCCTTATGAGCCAGGCGCGCGGTCAGGATAAGCCGGAAGAAGCAGCCAAATTATCAGAGTCGGCCCTGCCGCTGCTTTTGTTAAGCATACTGCCCCTGTTTCTTTTGTTGATCCCCGGACTCTGTACCGGCTTTTATCATTTCCTGGGGGCCCGGGGCCCGGTTTTGACAGAGGCCTATCCCTATACCTTTTGGCTGGTTTTGAGCTTTCCCATTATGGCCTATGTGATGATTGGCGAAGCCATCTCTATGAGCCATGGCAATACCCTGATGCCCATGAAAGCCATGCTCATAGGCAATGCGGTAAATTTGACCCTGGATCCTATCCTGATGTTTTACCTGGGATGGGGCATAGCCGGGGCCTCCATTGCCACCCTGATGGGACAGCTGCTATCAGCGGTCTATATTTACCGCCGGCTCAAGCAAGCCAAACTACCCGTTCCCTTGCTATACCTGCGTAAAGACATGCCTCTTTACTGGAAAAAGATAAGCCATTTAGGCATCTTCGTTACTATTTCTCAACTGGTCAGCCCCCTGGGTCTTTCCCTGCTGAATGCGGTACTGGCATCCTTTGGGCCTGCGGCTATAGGCGCCTGGAACATTATGGCCCGCCTGGAAATGATGGGCCTGCTTCCCCTTTACGGCATGGCGGGAGCCTTGATCCCTTATGTAGCCTTTAACTACGGGCAAGAAAACTGGGAGCGCATTCGCAGCGGGGTGCGCATCTTTCTCCTGGGAACGGGGCTGATTATTCTGCCCATTATGGCCGTTCTGATCCTGGGAGCTCCCTGGTTGGTGCTGCCCTTCCGCTCCGATGCCCAGGTCACCGAACTGGCCATGCATGCCATACGCATAGCCGCCCTAGCCCATATTTTTGCCCCGCTGGAACTGGCTTTATTTGGTACAGCACAAGGCCTGAAACGGCCCTGGTATTCACTGTTCACTTCTATTGCCCGCTTGCTCGTTTTTCGCTACCCGCTGGCGGTATTTTTTGCTTCCTTCTGGGGCGTTACCGGTGTCTATTGGAGCCAACCACTGGCCGTAGCTTTATCCGGTATACTCTCCGGCATATTGTTATGGAGGTTATTAACAGGCCAGGTTTTTCAGTCCAGGCTGCCCCGGGATGAAGAAATGAATTATAGCGAAATTTAAAAGGTATTGAAAACACTGACTGGTAATTTAAACCTCCGGGCTTGACTTAAGCCGTCTTTGAAAAACTATAAATACCGGTAGTGGAATAATGATCCAACCCATGCTTTTTACCAGCCTATTTTTAGCTCGGTTAACTTGACGGTCTTTTTCAGCTACAATCAGAGCGTCATATCTTGCTCTTAGCTCAGCCTCGCTAAGATTAGCTTTGGTATTCGCATTTTCAGACTTTTCCAAACCCCATTGTCTATATTCTTCAAATGACTGATGATAAGGAGCAGGAGTAACAATATCGGCAATGGCCATAAATGCGCTTACGCTTCCGCCGATTATCATCATTAGTGTTGCAAATAACACCACATAAATATAAACGTTTTTCATCATAATGTTCCCTCTCTCTTTAGAATTTCCTCTGCTTGCGGATATTGCAGTAGCTGCTAATATCAACACTATAACCACAAGCGCTAATCCTATTAATGAAACTACCACCGATTCTGCCTCCTTTTGCTTAATCTATTATAGCGAAAATCTGACCGCAATTGTATAAGGCAAGATTAACCAGGTATTTCTTGAGCCAGGATAATTGCTGGTTATCACCGCGTATCTTAAACTTTGGGTAATCTGGCGGGTAGTCAAAATCATCAATGCAATCATTGCCGTCCTATAAAATCACCCAGGGCTTTAGCATCTATTTGCTCTATTACCCTCACGTGGTGCTGTATTTACAGCGCCCCGGCTTTTTTATCGCTTATAAATCTGAAATGATATATTATCTTGGTAGGCCAATTCGTTAGAGCATCTGCCTCACTGGCACGGGGTCCGCCATTATGTATAACTAGGGGCACCCCATCCCGGCGGCGCCGATCTGATATTACTCCAATATGCTCTAACGGAGGAGCAAATACTACAATATCTCCCGGTTGCCAGTTAACCAGGTTCTCTGTATCTCTGGGCTTTACCTCCGCAGTTAATTCTTCAGCATGGCGCTGAAAAAACACCTGCAAATTCCTTACGCGGCGGTAATCGATAGCTGAATCCGGATTCTTGCCGGTGGTTCCGTAAGCAGCAGGGGCTTTTTTTATGTCATCGTCCACCAAAGCACGCAGGTCATAACCGGCCGTCTGCAAGGCGCGCCAAATTACATCTGTACAGGCTCCCTTGCCTTCAGGAGGATACCCTTGCGAATAATAGGAGCTATCATATTGAGTGCCTCTTTTAACCTCTTGACGAGCACCATCAACAATATCCAAGGCATCAGCAATTCCGTTCTGGTTATTATCCTGGGAAGAAATTGCGAGCGGCACTTCGCATTTAGCTCCGAAGGGCAGCCTTTCCATAAAACTAGGATAGTTAAAATGAGACATCAAGAGATTACCATACTTAATCACGAGCAGAGTGAGTATAAGGATTATTAATAAAAGTAAACCCCTTCGTTTATTCTTACGCATTGGAAAATTGCCTGCCTTTATTCTTACCCAACCTTATTTATCCTGTAAATATCATCCCGAGCAGAATATTAGTGAAGAATCTTACTTTCACAGGGTAAAGAGTCTTTGCGACCAAAGGGAATATTAGAAATGTGCTAAGCTCGCCTGGAACTAAAAGAGCCTTCTCCTTAGCCTGAGCAAGATCATAGAGTTTAGTTCAGGCAGGTAGTCCTAAGAACGCGCCTTTGCAGAATGGGGAGTTTCGTAGACGATCTTTCCAGTCAGGGAGGTATCATAGCCACTATGCTGTTCAACCGCCCGTTTAAATGCAGTTGAGTTTACAACTGCCTGTATCTGCTGCCATTCAGGCTTTTCTGCTGTTTCCTGAAGAATAACCAGGTCAAACCTTTCTTTAAACAGGGGCACAAAATCCAAACCCATCCTTTGGGCAGCAAATTGAATGCCAATGCCGAAATCAGCTTCTCCATTAGCAACCTTAAGTGCAACTCCCCAATGAGTCTGTTCTTCTATTTCATAGCCCTGAATTTGGCGGACTGGTATGTTGTTTTCCAACAAGTATTGATCTATTCTTAAACGGGTGCCGGAGCCTCTCTGTCGGTTTACAAAGCGACAACCTTTTTTGGTGATATCCTCCCAGGAATTGATATTGTGCTTGTTGCCTGCGGCGACAATCCAGCCCTGGGTTCTTTGAACCAGGTTAACAACCTTATAAGCTTCAGCCAGAAGTATGTGTTCTACGAAGGGTAGATTGTATTCCTGTAATTTTTCATCCCAAAGATGAATGCCGGTTACTTGCGCTTCTCTGTGGTAAAGAGCAACCAAGCCTTGCATACTGCCTTTAAAAACAGTCTTAAGGGAAAGAGAAGAAGAGGAGTGATTTAAAAACTCTGCCAGCAATTCAACAGATAGATCATGGCTGCCCATAAAACAAAAACCATTATCTGAAGATACATCCTCCTGCGCGTCAGAATATCCCCGGGGGCGTTTTTCACCTGAGTCTCCCTGCAAGTAGTGCATTAGCGAATCATAATCAATACGTATTTTTCTTCCAACGCGCCATGAGGGAATTTCTCCCCGTTTGATTAGCTCGTACAGGGTGTATCGAGAAATTTTAAGTATTTGAGCAGCTTCTTCTGGGGTAAGAGGCGGACGTTTAGTAATGGTTATTCGACTCCTTCCGCTTATCAGTAAATGTTCTCGCTTAACAGGATTGCTCATAGGGGTAGCAACTCATAAATCTATCATAATTCATTTTTGCCGATTTTTATTGTACTTTTAACATAACACCAGGGGAGAATCGTGTCAACTTACCTGGGGTTTTGAGATTTCATATATTCCCTTTATTGTTTTTTTTCCTATTTATTTTAAGAATTTGTAGTTACCGTTTCTTATTTAAAATGGCTATCTTTACTAAGTTTCGTTTGTCGCTACTAGTTTTCTCTTCTTTATAATTTTCATGTACGATCGTTGCCTTATCCTTAAAAAAAAGCTTCCCGCAAAAGCGGGAAGAAAAAGATTGGGATGTATGAAAAGCCTAAGCTTTTTCATCAATAATTATGGCACACAGTCTATAGCATCATGTTACCAGAGATACTATCAAGACTAGCCTTCGCTGCGATTAATTCCCCAATATATTAATTTCATATTATTTGGCTTAACTAGTTGATTTGATTATCTTTTCTAACCTGTTCTTCTATCCAGCGTTCGATTGCATAATTCAACGGAAGCGTTCTCATATCTTCCCAAAGATAATCCGCAGCATAAAGCATACGCCCATCGATTTCCTTGAAATATTGCCCACAAACCTGACAAACACCCATTTCAATTCCGGGAAACGCCTCGTTTTTGAGATAAAACAATTTCTTGGAATCTTCGCTTCCGCAATACATACATCCGGTTCGCTGTACAGGCCATTCAAAGTTGCATGTGTTACAGTGCATTACTCTTTTCCCGTCCGGTGCGGTCAGAACCGCCAAAGTCGATATTTCGCCGCAAACCGGACAAGCGGCTACATTTTTCTCCGGATTCTCTGATGCGCGGGGATTATACTTTTGCTCCGGTACTCCCTTTTCATTGACGGTCTGGCTGGCCAGTTTAGCTACACCATTAACCGCTATCTGGAGGCGTGTTGCCATTTCTGCTTCCATCATGTTGTTGCCTGACTTCAATTGCTCCCACATTTCCCACAAGTCTGAATCATTGATTTCTACTTTGGCAGAGAGATTTAATCTCTGCCAAAGCTCGATAATTGCACCTTGAGGTAAATCAACAATAGGTAAATATGGAGATTCTTCATTCAGGCTTAAACTAGCAAGCCAGTATGAACCACGTTCCTGCCGCCAGGCATCAACCTCTAGTTTGAGCTGACGATACTTCTGGTAGGCTTGTTCCATATTTTCCGCAACTACCAATTTGCTTTTTCCTGCAGCCATACAAATTCTCCTCTTATCCTTTCATGGTTTCTTTTGCCTCTTCGTTATACCATTTTTCATAGTGCTCATAAGCAAACTTGGCAGGAACCCAACCGGTGAAAATACCCTTTAGAGCCTGGTTTGAATCGGGATGAAGTATTCCCAGATATAAATGGGCAATCAAAAGGGCAGCCATAAAAAGTGCGCAGGCCGCATGTATAGGATACGCCCACTGTAGCAGCAAACTTGGACCTGAAGCAAACCACATAATATAGCCGCTGGTAACAATACAAAGTGTTCCCAGGATGGTAAACATAGAGTTCAGCTTTTCGCCGCCGTTAAACTTGCCCTGGGGCGGGAATGGTTTATGGCCGCCAAAGAATTCTATACCAAAATTCTTGGCATGATCGAAGTCGTCTTTACGGAAGTTAATTACGTCTTTAAACCAGCGCCGCATCTGGCGTGCGCCTTGTCCTTTGCCAATGAATCCTATTATCATACCTAACGTAAACAGCACAGCAACGACACGGTGAATATTTCGTGTAACTTGAATCCCGCCGAATACGTTCATAGCCGGCTGAAAAGCGTAGACGAGCACTCCCAGTCCGGTAAAAAGCAACAGCAAAAATGCAACGCCGTGACACCAGTGCACAAAACGCTCTCCCGCGGAAAAACGATATACCTCTTTTGCCATATCTACTTACCTCCTTCGTCGTGGGATGCCGCGATATTTTTCGCTCGGTTGGCATAATTGCCCCTTACTAAATTGACAATAACCCCACAAGTGATAGCTGCAGCCGAAGCGCCAATCGCTATACCACCCAGCGGATAAACTATATCTTTCCAAAGAGTCAAGGATATCGGTGTTGTAGGATTTAAAGGAAGCCCATAAGCATCCGGTCTATCCTGCAGCAGATAAACATAAGTCGTGCCGCCCATCAATTCATTGCCATACAGATGTGCTTTCGGATTGGTTAATTGAAGCTCTGCAACGCGGGCTTGGGCTTGGGGCATTATCTCATCATAATCGCCAAACTGTATCGCGCCGGGTTGGCAGGTTTGAGCACATGCCGGTTTCATACCGCTTTCAACGCGATCAATACAACCGGTGCATTTGTAAGCTTTATTAGCAGCTTCGTCAATCTTGGGAACGCCCCATGGGCAGTTCGCCGCACAATATCCGCAGCCAATGCATTTGTCTTTATCGATCAATGTATATCCCGATTCTGTCTTATAGATGGCCTGGGAAGAACAGGCCTTCATACAAGCTGGATCGGCGCAGTGGAAGCACTGGAGTTTCAGCATATTAAAACGCATTTTTTTATCTTTGTACTCTTCTCTGAACCTGACATAGGTCCAGGTATTGGGTGTAAAGTCAGCCTGGGTCTGATAACTGCTTATGCGTTGTGTCTTTTCAGCCGGAAGATCATTCCACGCTTTGCAGGCTACGGAACAGGCCTTGCACCCAGTACATAATGAGGTGTCAATAAAAACCATTTTTCTCGCCATCGTTAAGCCCTCCTTATGTTGACAAGACAGCATTTATACTCAGGAGTACCCGCTCCGGGATCGCATGCATTCATTGTCACATTATTAGTACTGGGGCCAGGACTCAAGCTGGCAAAGCCCCAGCTCCACGGCATACCGATGGTCTCCTGATCTTTACCGTTGATTTTAAGAGTCTGGATTCGGTCAGTCACCAGGGCACGCACTACTAACTTGCCACGGGCAGAGGATACTTCGACTTCATCCCCTTCTTTAACACCAATTTTATGGGCCAGGTTTTTGCTTATTTCAGCATAAGGCTCAGGCGCTATCTCATTCAGCCAGGGAATGTTGCGGGTAATCGCCCCGGCGCAGAAGTGCTCGACAACCCCATAGGAGGTAAGGACATAGGGATATTCATCCGGGTTGCCAAACTCTTTTGAAACAATCTTGGCGCAAGGATTGCTCTGCACCTCAGGATGCAGAAGATTGGCGGTCGGGCTTTCAATCGGCTCATAGAACTCCGGCATCGGTCCATCAACCGTCATACCTGCTCCACGAATCGGGACGACAGCCGCAGTACCTTCTGGCGCAACTGTACCACTCTTATAAGTAGCTGCGAATAAGCGTCCTACTCCTTCAGGATTCTGTTTGAACCCAATCTTTCCTTCCGGTGTATCAGGACCTTTGGTCTTGTCGACCACATCGGGTCCGTCATTGCCGACCCAGAGATTCTGGACGGGATCCCACCAGATCAGCTTGCGTTTGGAATCGACCGGCTGCCCTTGGGCATCGCAAGAAGCCCGGTTATAGAGAACGCGGATATTGCCCGGCCAGGCAAAAGCATAATCTTTATTCAGGCCCAGACCGGTGGGATCAGCATTGCCCCGGCGGTCTGCCAGGTTTTTGCCTTCCGGAGTTACCCCTGCATATACCCAGCATCCGGTGGAAACCGTGCCAATCGGTGCTGCCAGATATTCGCCTATCGCGGCAATAGGTTTGCCAGTAGTATCGTTATAGCCGCCGAGTTCCTGGAGGACTTTTAATGCGCTTGCTTCATGATCGCCATAATCCCAGTTGGCTTTTAAAATTGGTTCATCCTTGGGGTCATTGCTTCCGCTATAAAGGGCGCGAACTCTCTTGAAGATGTGGTCCAGCATATCCAAATCCGGGTGACAGTCATTGAGGGGTTTTAATGCCACTTCCTTCCACTGGACCAGGCGGGAAGAATTGGTCATGCTGCCGGCCTTTTCATAAACGAAGGCCGCCGGCAGGAAGATTACCTCGGTCGGAATCTTGGCCGGATTTAATCCTTCTTCTTTCCAGAACTGGGCGGTTTCGGTGTTAAATATGTCGGCCACTACCAGCATTTCCAGACTAGATAGGCCTCTAGCCACCAGTTTTCTGTCCGGGATGGAAACCGTGGAGTTGGAGCCCCAGTTGAGGAGAAGCTTAAACTGTCCTTCTTCCATTTTGCTGAAGAACTGGGGTTGAATAGGCATATTTGCTGGATTGTTCTTGGGCAGCCACTGATATCCGTATTCATTTTCGGCGGTAGCATTCGCGCCGAACCAGGCCTTGAGCAGGGCTACTATTGGTTTATACTGGACCGAGCCGTGTTTCGCAGCAAAATCATTCAAGGTCTTTTCTTGATTAGTAGGATAAGGGATATATCCAGGCAAGTTGGCGTTCAGGTTGGCCATATCGGTGGAACCCTGAACATTGGGCTCGCCGCGCAGGGCCTGGATGCCGCCACCGGCCTTGCCCACATTGCCCAGTAGCAATTGGATGATGGCGTAGCAACGAATACCCTGCACACCGGTGGTGTGCTGGGTCATGCCCAGGGCGTAGAAGATGTTGCCTGGTTTGGCTGCAGCGAAGGTGTCGGCTATCTGTTTTATTTTGGCAACCGGTATTCCGGTGATGTTTGAAGCTACTTCAAAGGTATATCTGGAATAATGGGTTTTGAGTTTCTGGAAAACACAATCCGGATCATCCAGGCTGTCTGCCTTTACCGGTTTACCCTCGGCATCCAGTTGATAGGCCCAGCTTGCATAATCATACTTCCTGGTTTCAGGGTTAAAACCGGAAAACATACCGTCTTTGAATCCAAAATCTTTGCTTATCTTATAAAGCGCATTGGTGAAATTCAAAACATAGAACTCATCATAAAGCCTATTCTCGATGTAATAATTGATCATTGCACCCAGGTAAGCAATATCGGTTCCGGGACGGATTTGGGCGAAGACATCCGCCTGGGAAGCGGTGCGCGTGAAGCGCGGGTCAACAACAATAACCTTGGCGCCTTTCGCCCGGGCGCGGTTAACCCATTTCATAGCAATGGGATGGCATTCCGCACAGTTGCTGCCTGCGATCAAGAAACATTCGGAGTTTTGCATATCCTGCCAGGAGTTGGTCATGGCGCCGCGTCCAAATGAAGGTGACAAACTAGCCACCGTGGGCGCGTGTCAGATACGGGCCTGGTGTTCGTGGAATGGTGTCCCGATCAGGCGGGCAAGTTTGGAAAGCAGGTAGCTTTCCTCATTATCAACCTCGGCCGAACCTATCATACAAATGCCTTCCGCCCGATTCACGGTAACGGTTTCTTTGGCTCCGGTCTTGGCATTCGTAATCTCCTCGGTGCTCGTCCAGGTCTTATCTCTGACTTCCTTGATTTTCTTGGCAATACGATCATAAGCTTCTTCCCAGGTAATATCCACGAATTCGTCAGAACCCGGAGCACGATAAAGCGGATTTTTCGGACGTTCCGGAGAATAGGCCACCTGCGCCAGGCTTGCCGCCTTGGGGCAAAGGGTACCTTCGTTGATGGGATTGTCCGGGTTCCCATCAAGGTGGACCAGTTTTCCATCCTTAATATGCAGGAGAAGCCCGCATCCACCTGAGCAGAAGTGACAGATGCTGGGTATCTTTGTGCACCCTGCCAGCTTCAGTGCGTGCCCGTGTGCGGCAGTTGCTTCCAAGTCAAACCCCAAGCCGGAAGCAACCGCGGCAACGGAGAGACCTGAAAGCTTCAGGAAACCACGACGAGTAAATTTCATAACCAATCTCTACCTCCCTTAAAAACTACTACTACCAGCAGATACTCTTTTTGCCAGAGTACCTGATTGCATTTATGGGATAAGCAAAAATGCCTCCAGCAAAGGCCAGGGGCATAAAAAAATATTTTTGGATTTTATGCCCATTATGGCCCAGCAAGTACTACCTGCTTTGAACCAGGCTTTTTAGGCTCCTTTCCAAAAATACGGGGAGGCACAATCGTTTCCAACTATACCCAGAGGCCTAGAAACCATGGCTTTGCTTTAGGTCTAAAGGCTTGGAGCTATACAATTGTCTTAATCATACGCCAACCATACACAGAATAATACACCGTATGCTATATACATCCAACTATCTCAAACACAATATAACATAATGCTATTATTTTGTCACTAAAAAAATTAAACATAATTATTTCATATTAAGCCTAACAATTTACTATAATGGATGTATAATAAATAAAGAAATATATACTGAGGGTTTTAAAACATCGGGGGATATATTTCACCTCTTTATAGAACAAAAAAGGAAATGCGCGATAAATGAGGTAGGTTATTTATGAGTAGACTACAGTTGGTTAATGATAAGATATTAGAAGCTGTTAGTTTAGATAAAGCTGTTGATATAAGCTGTGAAAGCATTCAAGCCCTGGACACCGAGTACCTGCACATCGATAATGCCTATATGCGGGTGGCCGCGGATAATATAGCCAGCTTTATTGATATACCCAATTTTGACCGTTCGGCAATGGATGGCTATACGATTGGCAAGACTGATCTTAAAAGACTGCAAACCGGACGATCGTTGCGTTTGAGAGTAGCTTCTATTATCGGAGCTGGTTCAATTGAAAACAGGCCAACAAGGCCCGGGGAAACCTGTAGAATTATGACCGGGGCTTTGCTTCCAGAGGGCAGCGTTGCCGTTATCAAACAAGAGGACGTTGAGATAATAAATGAAAACTATATAATTGTCAGCATCAGGCCGCGGCGGGGTGAAAATATACGAAGAGCCGGCCACGAATTGATGGCTGGAGATAGAGTTGCCGCCAAAGGGCAGGTTTTAAAAGCGGAAATCCTGGAAAGAATAGCCGCCTGTGGCATAGAAAGGGTGCCGGTATACAAAGTGCCTCGTGTATATATTATAGACACGGGAAATGAGTTGCTTTTACCCGGGTCCCCCATCAAAACAGGATGCATATATTGCAGCAACCGGAGCCTATTAGCATGCAAAATAAACAGCAGCAGAGCTTTACCGTCGCTGTCGCCTTCTGTAATTAATGATGACCTGCACACCATTATAGCTGCAATAAAAAAGGCGGCACGGGTCTCTGATATGATAATAATCAGCGGGGGGACCGGCAACGGCCTTTTCGACTTGGTTCGCAACGCGTTCGAGTATTTGAATGCCCAGCTTCTTTTCAAAGGTATAAACGTCTTTCCCGGCAAAAATACTTCGGCCGCCCTTCTTGATGGCAAACTTATTTTCAATCTGTCCGGCAGCCCCTCTGCAGCCGGAATATTGTTTGAAGCTCTGGTAAAACCGGCCCTGCTTAAGTTAAAAGGAGAGTTATTGTATAAAGGTGATTGGTTTAATATAGAGCTGGCCAGTCCCATTGAACATTTAAAGTCGGGGCGCAGCCTGCACCGAGGAGAAATGATTATTGAACAGGGCCATGCCTACGCCCTGCCGGTAAACCGAAAAGATATTAATACGGGAAATATTCCTTTACTGTTAGATGTACATAAAAGGTCGGGGGAAGAACCCGTCATGGTTAAAGCTAAATTAATCGTAGATTAAGACACAAGCATCAGCGCTCCTTACCCCTCACTCCTCACTTTTCTCATTAATCATTTTTATTGCCCGAACTTATAGCACAAGATTGTGTACCGGGGGTTTATGGCCCCCGGTACATAATAAACATAATCTGGGATTATAGAGCATTAATTAAACTTGGCTGTATAATCGTTTCTAAAATGCTTTAAGGTTGTTAGCACTGGAGCCGGAGCCGCCTGTCCCAAACCACACAAGCAGGCTTTGGACATAACGCTTCCCAGTCTCTCCATAAAGTCTAGATCGCCGGCAACTGCTCCGCCGTTTTTCACCCGGTGCAGCATTTCATGCATGCGCTGAGTTCCCTCCCGGCAGGGGGTGCACTTGCCGCACGATTCATGAGCAAAGAACTTGCTTATGCGATCAATTACATCGACTATATCCCGGGTCTCATCCATTACGAAGAAGGCTCCTGACCCCAGGGTAGCGCCAATGGCTGACATGGAATCGAAGTCGATCGGGGTATCGAGCAGTGATTCGGGTATGAATCCGCCAGATGTTCCTCCTATTTGCACCGCCTTGAACTTTTTGCCACCGGCAATTCCTCCGCCAAAATCGTTCAATACCTGGCGGATGGTGGTGTTAGTAGGCACTTCAATAACAGTGCGGTTGACAATATCTCCCGTCAAGGTCATGACTTTGGTTCCTGGATAGCCCGCCGCGCCAATGCCTTTGTACCAATCCGCGCCCTTGTCAACAATGGCGGGAATATTGGCAAAGGTTTCTACATTGTTGACAATAGTGGGCTTGCCCCACAAGCCGATAACCGGTGGAAATGGGGGCTTGAAGCGGGGTTCACCCCGGTGCCCTTCTATAGACTCAATAAGCGCGCTTTCTTCCCCACACACATAGGCCCCGGCTCCCATGCGCACTTCGATATTGAAGTCTCCCAGGAGGCCCTTTTCACTGGCCTGGGCTATGGCTTTATCGAGGATTTCCACAACGTAGGGATACTCGCCCCGGCAGTAGATATAGCCCTTATTGGCTCCTATTGCATACCCGCAAATAGCCATCCCTTCCAGGACGCTCTGCGGGTCATTCTCCATGATGATCCGGTCTTTATAAGTTCCCGGCTCACCCTCATCGGCATTGCAAATAACGTATTTCTGATCGGCCTTTACGCCGTAGGAAAAACTCCATTTCATACCAGTGTTAAATCCGGCGCCGCCACGGCCCCGTAATCCTGACTTCTTAACCTCTTCAATCAGATCTGGCTGGCTCATGCTCTTAGCTTTGGCTAAGGCTTGATATCCGCCCACCTGGGTGTAACTATCGATGTTCAACGGATCAACTTTGCCGTAATTGCGCAGTACTATGCGCATTTCCTCGGCCATTTTTTACCCTCCCTTCTTTACTTGTACTCTGCGAGGATAGCAGCAACCTTATCAGCTGTTACATCCCCATACGGTTGACTGTTGATTGTTATAACCGGTGTGGCCTGGCACTGCCCTACACACTCGGCAAATTCCAGAGTGAATTTGCCATCAGGGGTGGTTTCCCCCATTTTGATACCCAGTTCCTTTTCCAGAGCAGCCACAACCTTATCAGCACCCGCGATATGGCAGGGTGCGCTTTCACAAATACGAATGACATTTTTGCCCCGGGGGCCAACCTGCAAATAGGAATAAAAAGTAGCAACTCCGTAGGCCTTGGCCTTGGGCATATCAAACACTTGAGCCGCATAAACCACCGCGTCCTCAGGGATGTAGCTGTATTCTTTTTGCACTGCATGATATGCTTCGATAATACCGCCGGGAACTTCTTTATAGGCGCTGATAATTTCTCTGTAATCTGCCATTGCTTATTCACCTCCAACCTTATTGGGTTTGGACTAGATTCTATTTACATACAAATATTAACGTCTTTTTGCGGATGATTTTGGCAAAACCATCTCGAACGCGGCCGCTGTTTAACTGGCCTCCTATACCTTTTCGAGCTTTACAGCACACACTTTATATTCACCGGTTCCAGTAATCGGATCCAGGTGATGGCTGGTTAGGGCATTGGTCGGGGTAGCATTATAATGGAAAGACATCCATATCACCCCTGGCAACACTCTATCGGTTACTTTGATTTGAGTTATCGCTTCCCCACGACGGGAGGTGACTTTAACCTGGCCGCCAGTTACCACGCCCAATTTATCAGCATCAACCGGGTTGAGTTCCGACATCTCCTTGTTCCAAATGCTGCTGATGCCTTTGGAATACGGAGTGGTTACATTATAATGCTGCAGTATTCTGCCGGTGGAGAGTAGGAACGGGTATTCGGCATCGGGTATTTCACCTGGCGGTATATGCTCGGAAGGCTGGAACAGACCGAGACCGCGGGTAAATTTGCCAACATGCAGAACCGGGGTACCAGGATGGTCTAAGCTGGGGCATGGCCACTGCAGGCTGTTCTCCTGGTCTATTCTCTCAAAATTGATGCCCGCCATGGAGGGCGACAGGGAAGCCATCTCATCCCATATCTCCTTGGGGCTGTTATAATTCAAGGGATAGCCCATAGCAACAAACATCTGACAGATAGTCTGCCAGTTGGCCTGACCGGGGATAGGTTCAATTGCCTTGCGAACCCTTTGGACGCGCCGCTCGGTATTGGTGAAGGTACCATCACACTCGGCAAAACTGGCCGCCGGCAGAATTACATCCGCATAAGCGGCAGTCTCAGTAAGGAACAGTTCATGAACCACCAGGAATTCCAGTTTTTCTAAAGCACCTCTGATGTGATTGGCATCCGGATCGGTCAAAACCGGATTTTCGCCCAGAATATACATGGCTTTCACTTTGCCTTCATGAGCCGCTTCAAACATTTCCGGAATCTTGAGACCTACTTTGGGTGACAGGCTCGCTTCCCAGGCCTTTTCATGTTTTTCCCGTACTGCATCCACACCTACGGCCTGGTAGCCTGAATACACATTGGGCAGTGCGCCCATATCGCAGGCGCCCTGAACGTTGTTCTGGCCGCGCTGCGGGCAGACTCCGGTTCCCGGGCGGCCCAGGTGTCCGGTCAGCATAGCCAGGTTGGCACAGCTCATAACATTACGGGTTCCGCAGATATGCTCGGTAATACCCAGGGTGTAGAATAACATGGCCTTATCGGTGGTAGCATAGAGGCGGGCCACGGCGTACAGATCATCCACTGAGATGCCGGTAAGCTCGGAAACCCGTTCCGGAGTGTAGGGCTCCACAATAGCCTTGAGTTCTTCATAGTTCTCGGTGCGTTCTTCTATGAATGTCTTGTCTTCAAGGCCTTCCTTGATAATAATGTGCATTAAGCCATTCAGGAGAGGTATATCAGTACCCGGTTTCAGACGCAGCCAGTAGTCGGCTTCATCAACCAGGTCGATATGGCGTGGGTCACATACTACCAATTTAGCACCCCGACGGGCCGCCTGTCTCATCTTGTAGCCAATTACCGGATGAGCTTCGGTAGGATTGGTTCCAATCAGGAACATGAGCTCAGCCTCGTTGGTAATATCACTGATCGGGTTTGTCATAGCGCCGCTTCCAAAAGTAGTGGCCAGACCGGCCACGGTGGGCGCGTGTCAGGTACGGGCGCAATGGTCAACATTATTGGTCCCCATTACGGCACGGCTGAACTTGCCAACCAGGAAGTTTTCCTCATTGGTGCAGCGAGCCGAACTCAAAGCCGCAAAAGAATCGGGGCCGTATTTTTCCTTGATCTCTTTAAAACGCGTAGCAATTAAGCTAAAAGCCTCATCCCAGGAAGCAGGTTCAAATTGTCCATTCTTCTTGATCAACGGAGTAGTCAGCCGGTTTTCGTTATAGATGAAGTCCCAGCCAAAGCGTCCTTTAACGCAAAGGCTGCGTTGATTAACGGGCGCATCCGGATTTGACAGGACGCCTATTACCTTTCCGTCTTTGACCGCCAGATCGAAATTACATCCGGTGCCGCAGAATGGGCAGGTGGTCCTAACCCGTTCAATATCCCAGCGGCGTCCCTGACCAACCATGGTCTTTTCGGTCAATGCCCCGGTTGGGCATACGGCTACACACTGCCCGCAGAATACGCAATCGGAATCGATGTAGTCGACATCCCCGGCAGTGGTTGCCTTGCGGTGGAAGCCCCGCTTCAAATAAGACAGGTTATCCGCACCGGTCAGTTCTTCACAAGCTCTGACACAGGCGCCGCATAAAATGCACTTGTTCAGATCTCTTACTATGAAGGGATTACTGTCGTCGATCGCATAGGCATGCTTTTGGCCGACAAAGGGACTTCCCTTAATCCCATAACGATAGCAATAATCTTGCAGCTTGCAGGCGCCTGCTTTTTCACAGGTCAAGCAATCCAAGGGATGGTTGGCAATCAATAATTCCAGGATCGTCTTGCGCGCTTCCATTACTGCTGGCGATTCAGTCTCGACTTCCATTCCCTGGAACACCGGTGTTACGCAAGATGCCGGCAACAGGCGGTTGCCTTTTACTTCCACCACGCACAAGCGGCAAGCGCCCAGGGGGCTAAGCTCCTTGTCATAGCACAATCTGGGTATCTCGATACCAGCCAGTTCAGCTGCTTGTAGAATGGTACTTCCTGCCGGAGCCTCTACCTCCTTTCCGTTAATGATGAGTTTTACCAAATCCACCACTATCACTCCTTCCATTTTTTTAGGCAACAAAAAAACCCCCACACTGAAACAGGGGGTGCCTTCCAAGATAATTTGGAATTGAACTATAAGGCAACTTTTCCTTGATTCAGGGCCCCATTTTTGAGTATAAAATATCAGGCCTAACCAGATTCCTTTGCGGAAACCCGGCAATGCTTGATACTTTCACCGCCGAACCCCTTTCCAAGGTTTAACGACAAGAAATAATAATCACGCTTCCCCTAATTAAAAAGAAAATTGAAATCTTGAGACAGATGGACGCTGATTTTTATGATTAACGCTGATATTAATCTGAGTAAATCACCCTGCAGGTACTCCTGATGTTCCGCCCCGGGTGTCACTATTAAAGTTGCAGTGTCCAATAATTCCCTGTAATACCCTCATTTTCGTCGGTGGTTGTGGCCCCGGCCATAGGGGGTTAGTATGAAAAAGCGTGATATAAATACAATACCGCTCCTTTCATCATGATGGAGGCAAACCTGTTTCCCTGTTTACCCTAACGGCTAAGCCACCATGGCATTTCGCTTTAGGCGGGATAGCTCGGAGTTAAGCTCTTGAAAGCATGTTGAGTTTTTTATATTGGATTAAAAAACAAGCCTCTTAAATATTTTATATTCGACTCTTAAATAAAACTTCCTGCTAATTTTATAACTAGATTAATAATACTTTTTACAAACCCAACGTAACTCAATTATATCAAACATAATTTTTCCGATTCAACATACACTTGTAAACCTGCCACGTGATTTAACCTAGTCCATATGTCTCCATCAAATACCTCGCAGCCAATAGCGCATATATCACATTGCATATTATGGCCTTCCAAATAATATCCACTTTCTGATTAATTTT
>NZ_DCEA01000047.1:1718-8040 GCF_002316705.1 Syntrophomonas sp. UBA1041 | reverse complement strand
ATCTGCCGCCGCCGGGTTATAACCATGCGGCGGCTTTATTGTAGTACGAAAACTCCCGGCTGTGCCGGGAGTTCAAAAAAGCTTTAGTGGTGACCAAAAATGCGGGCTAAACCTTACTCACAATCCTTCCGCTTTGGTTTCAAAGCAAAAATAGGCAGCTTCCATGAAACGAGAAGGAATTTGGCAGGGAGGGGGCGCAGCCCTCTCCCGTATTGATTCCCTTCCGCACCAAAATGCTTTCGATTTTTACCTTGTTTTGTGTGCGGGAGGGGGCAGGGGGTGTGAAAGATTGTTGCAAGCGTAAGAAAGCCCGGAGCGCCTTGAGGCGCAGCCAGTAAAACAGGGCTTTGCCCGCATATGAAGAACCCTCGGCTTTGCCGGGGGGGTGACTATTGAAACAGACGGGAAGGGCTATTGTCTGGCATCGTTTTTAATCATCACACAGGGAACAAAATGTTTTTGACTGCCCGTAAAGGGGATAGGGCCATTACTGGTTATGGTTAATATTTAATTGGGCGTTTCGGAAATTTTCTTGTTTTGTATTGACAAATCCAGCTGGGCGGTATATGCTTACCTTAAACAAAACGTTTCGTTATATATGCAAACATGTGCAAAAAATATATCCCATATTTTAGTAAAACGCTGAATTTAATTTATCTATATGACTACTTTTATGCTTTTCAGTGATATTTTTCAGTGATAAATTAGACCAAAATCGGTAGCTTCGGAATCATAAAACGTTTCGCAATATCTTAGGCACTAAATTGATTTTTGCACAAAGCCAAATAACCGGAGAAATGAAGCCGGGGAACAATAAAGGAGAACATGGAACCATGAAACGTCAAGATATGAATCGTCAGTGGAGATTTCAATCTTCCCGGCTGCCTTGCGGCATGGTGGATTTACCGCATGATTTCAGCATTCTGCAAAAAAGAGACCCGAAGACCCCGGGAGGGCGCGGCACCGGATTTTTCCCCGGCGGTGAAGCGGAATACAGCAAAACACTGGCTGTTCCGCCGGAATGGAAGGGTAAAAAAGTTATCCTTGAATTTGAAGGCGTGTACATGAACGCGACCGTCAGGCTGAACGATCAAATCGTAGCGCAGCACCCGTATGGTTACACGAGTTTTCACTGCAACCTGACGCCTTTTCTGAAATATGGAAAAGAAAATGTGATCACTGTTCAGGTGAATAATAATGCTTTGCCGAATTCCCGTTGGTACAGTGGTTCTGGAATATATCGCCCCGTTTGGATTATGGTGGGGGAAAGCCTTCATGTGAAGCCGTGGGGCGTCTATGTCACAGCGCCGGAAGTTTCTGTGCATTCCTCAAAAATTCTTGTCAAAACAGAGGTGGAGAACAGTGGAACGGAAAGTGCAGCCGTTCGGGTGCGCTCCACTCTTCTGGATGCGTGCGGTGCCGCCGTGGCTTCCGGTGAAACTGAGCTGCAGGTTGCGGGGAATTCTGAAGGAACGGCAGAACAGAATATTTCCATTTCACCGGTTTGTCTCTGGTCAACGGAAGACCCGTATCTTTATACATTAAAGAGCGAAATAATAAAGGACAGCGCAGTTATTGATACAGCAGAAACACCTGTTGGGATTCGCTCAATTTCTTTTGATTCCCAAAACGGTTTTCGCCTTAACGGAGTTTCGATGAAACTGAAGGGTGGCAATGTTCATCACGACTGCGGAATTCTTGGGGCGGCTTCTTATGCCCGTGCGGAGGAGCGCAAAGCAGAACTGCTTAAAGCAAACGGTTTCAATGCGGTCCGGTGTGCCCACAACCCGCCTTCTTCCAGCTTTTTGGATGCCTGCGACCGTCTCGGCATGCTGGTCCTTGACGAAGCGTTTGACTGCTGGCGTGAAAGCAAAAATCCGTACGATTATCATTTGTATTTTAACGACTGGTGGAAACGCGATATGGCATCGATGGTGCTGCGTGACCGCAACCATCCCAGTGTGATCCTGTGGTCAACGGGAAATGAAATTCCCGAAAGAGACGGCCGGTCGGAGGGCTACGATTATGCCAAAAAACTTGCGGATTATGTGCGCTCGCTGGATAATACCCGCGCGGTAACAAATGCTATTTGCTGGCCGGCTCCTTCTTTAGGGTTTTCCCCGCTTAATATCGATATGGATGCGCTTTCCAAAGATTTTGATCTATGGGGAGAAACTACGGAGAAGTTTGCGGAGCCGCTGGATGTTGTCGGCTATAATTACCTGCTGGAACGTTACGGGAAAGACGCGGAAAAGTATCCGAATCGGGTTATATGCGGTACGGAAAGTTTTCTTGGCGACTCATTTAAGTACTGGGAAACGGCTGATCAATACCCGAATGTTATCGGTGATTTTTATTGGACCAGCATGGACTATCTTGGTGAAGCCGGAATCGGTGGCACCAATTATGAGGAGGACTCCTGCTCACCGGGCGAGTATCCGTGGCATCAGGCTTTTTGCGGCGATATCGACATCTGTGGTTTTAAAAGGCCGCAGTCGTATTACCGGGACTGTGTCTGGGGAATTTCGAAAGCTCCGTACATCGCCGTATATAAACCTGAAAATCATGGAAAAACCGCAAAGGCCTCCTATTGGGGCTGGCAGGACGTAGTTTCGTCTTGGACGTGGCCGGGATTTGAAGGCAAACCGACAGTGGTTGAAGTATACAGCGAAGACGATAAGGTGGAGCTGTTTCTAAACGGTAAAACCCTGGGACGAAAACCTGCGGGTAAAGAAAATGGGTATACGGCTACATATGAACTGAATTACGAGCCGGGCACCCTTTTGGCGGTAGGGTATCGTTCGGGCAGCGAAGCCTCGCGCTCCGTGCTGAAAACCGCGGGGAAGCCCGCAGCGATTCGGCTGACACCGGATCGAGACTCACTGAAAGAACAATTCGGGGATTTGTCCTATGTCACGGTGGAACTGGAGGACACACAGGGAAACATCGTGGGAAATGCGGACAACGAAATTCATTTTTCCGTTTGCGGAGTTGGCAGCCTGCTGGCAGTTGGCAGCGGAAATCCCGTCAGCGAAGAAATGTATGTAGGAAATGTGCGTAAGGCTTACCAGGGACGTGCGATGGTGGTTATAAGGGCGGATGGAAAAGCCGGAGATATTGTTTTAACTGCCGTGTCGGATGGAATTCCGGCTTCCAGCGTTACCATACGCGTACATTGAAAATCGGCGCTGTGGATCGGAAGAAAATCAAAGAAACAAATGACATTCAGAGGATGTGTAATATTAGATCAATTCAAATTTTAACGGGGAGGGTCAGTGTTGAGTAACAGTGCAAAAGCCAATTCAGAACCAAACGTTAAAAAAATATCGTCATGGCATTCTGGTAAGCAGAAAGAAAGGTTCAAGTTGTTTTTAATCGCTTTGCCGTTTCTTTGCCTCGTTTTTCTGTTTGCCTATTTGCCTCTTTACGGGTGGCTGTATGCGTTTTATTACTACGAGCCGCCGTTAAAATTGAGCCAGTGCACCTTTGCTGGACTGCATTGGTTCCAGTATTTGGTCTCAAATACAGTCCAGGTAAAAACGATTCTGAATGTTCTGCGCAATACGTTTGCAATCAGCGGCCTTGGCATTCTGACGTCATGGGTGCCGATGGTCTTTGCCATTTTCCTTACTGAGATCAAGTCCGGCAAAGTCAGAAAGGTGATACAGACGTGCACGACTCTGCCAAATTTCATTTCATGGGTTTTAGTATATTCTATTGCATATGCGCTCTTTTCTTACAATGGGCCCATCAACAATTTGCTGACGTCTATGAACATCATTCCAAGTAATATAAATTGGCTGGCTCAAGATAATCATACATGGCTTGCCATGACTTTATGGGGAATGTGGAAAGGCACAGGCTGGGGCGCCATCCTGTACATGGCGGCAATTGCCGGGATTGACCAGGAACTGTATGAAGCGGCGGCCGTTGACGGAGCGGGGCGTTTCAGGATGATATGGAACATTACACTTCCCGAACTTCTTCCGACTTACTTTGTATTGCTGGTGCTGAGCATTGCCAATTTTCTAAATAACGGTTTTGACCAGTATTATGTGTTCCAGAACTCGTTTAACCAGGAGCATATTCAGGTTTTGGATCTTTACGTTTATAATTTGGGCATTGGATCGTCAAGTTTCTCACTTGCCACCGCAATCGGTATTTTGAAGTCGTTTGTCAGTATTGTTTTGCTTACTTTGGCAAACCGGGCGTCAAAGTGTATCCGTGGCTCGACAGTGATTTAAGGTATAAACGGAGGTTATGGAAATGATTAATGTGGTAAAGCGCAGATCAAAAGGCGATGTCGTATTCAACATCATTAATTATACCGTGTTTATCCTTATAACGCTGATTTGTGTCTACCCTTTTTACTATATTTTTATTAACACAATCAGCTCAAATGATTTGAGTGCGAACGGGCAGATTATATTTTATCCTCAGCAAATACATTTCTCGAATTATCTGCGCGTTTTTCAATTAAGCGGTTTGGGTACGGCGGCAATTGTGTCGGTTTTAAGAACGGTTATTGGAACCATTGCAGCGGTTTTTGGCTCGGCAGTGCTTGGCTTTTTATTTACCAAAGACATGTGGCATAAAAAATTCTGGTACAGGTTCGTTGTTTTGACCATGTATTTTAACGCCGGCCTGATTCCACAGTTTATGACTTTTAGAATGCTCGGCCTGACCAATAATTTTCTTGTCTATGTTCTTCCTGCCATTGTTGGACCCTTTAATGTTATCCTTGTAAAGACGTATATTGAGTCTTTGCCCCCCTCGCTGGAGGAAGCGGCAGAAATAGACGGTGCCGGCGTCATGACGGTTTTTTCTAAAATTGTATTTCCGCTTATCAAGCCGATTATTGCAACAATTGCTATTTTTTCGGCGGTTGGGCAGTGGAATTCCTTTAGTGACACTCTGATTTACATCACGGATTCTCATCTGTATACGCTTCAGTATATTCTGTATACCTATATTAATCAGGCGAATTCTCTCGCTTCAATGGTCAAGCAGGTATCGGGGAATAATACGGCAGAGTCCATAACAAACGCGGTTACAGCCATAACGCCCACTTCCATAAAGATGACGGTTACCATGATCGTAGTGCTGCCAATTCTGTTTGTCTATCCGTTCTTTCAAAAGTACTTTACAAAAGGTATTATGATTGGTGCAATTAAGGGCTGAGTCACGGTTTCCTATTATTGTGTCAGCAAATCGTTTATAGGGTTTCTAGGGAGGTGGAAGAAATTCTGTAAGCGGTACTGAAATAAAATAAATAATGTATCAGGGAGGTATTTTAATGAAAAAGTCGCGCAGTATCGCCGCGTTGTTGTTAGCGGCAGCAATTTGCTCTTCTTCGTTTGCCGGTTGTGCCTCGAAGACAGACAGCACTTCCTCTGCAAACGCAGCGTCAAGCCTGACAGACGACGGGAAAGCCGTAACCCTCACGGTCTTTTCCACCCAGGCAAACTATCAGGGTGAACTGAAAGGCTGGGCAGGCAAATTACTCAAAGACAAATTTAATGTTACGCTCAACATTATTGCACCGAATGTCGCGGGCGGCGGAGACACGCTGTATGAGACAAGAAGTTCGGCAGGTGACCTCGGTGATATTGTCATGATTAGCCAGGATAAGATTACAAAAACCTTGAAAGCCGGGCTGTTCTATGACATGAACACCAGAAATTTGCTTAAAGACTATGGCAAAAATCTGGAACAATTTTCAAAGGCTATTAAAAAGGATCAGGATTATTATAAAACCGGTTCGCATGTTTATATTATTCCGGACGAGATATCAACACTTTCGCCTACGAATGTCCCCAAGAGAGGCGATACCCTTTATGGATTATATACCAGATGGGATTATTATGAGAAGCTGGGATATCCGCAGCTAAACAGTATGGACGATGTCGTTAACATGATGGTGTCGATGCAGAAACAGAATCCGAAGGATGAAAATGGGAAAAAGACTTATGCCATGGCCCTGTTCAAGGATTGGGATTACTATCTGATGAACGCAGGAACCAGTATCGGTCCTCTGTTTGGATATCAGTATCAGAATCTGTGCGAGTATAACACCGATGCTACTCAGGTGAGGAGTATCCTTGACGAAAATTCTTACTACCTGAAAACGCTGAAATTTTTATATGACTTAAATAAGAAAGGGCTGCTGGACCCAGACTCCGCGTCGGAGGACTTTAGTACGGTAGGGACGAAATATCAGAATGGGCAGTTGCTTCTTGGATTCTGGTCATACAACGGGGAAGCGCAGTTCAATACTCTCGATCACATGCAAAAAGGGCAGGGCTTTGAAATGGTTCCTCTT
>NZ_DCEA01000047.1:0-1543 GCF_002316705.1 Syntrophomonas sp. UBA1041 | reverse complement strand
GCCGGTATCGGCGTAAAATGCAAGAACGTTGTCAGAGCTATGAAAGTCCTAGACTATCTGTACTCAGACGATGGCTGGAACGCATTCCAGAACGGACCGAAAGGGTTATGCTATACAACGAAGGACGGCAAGAACACGCTGACTGAATTTGCTCTGAATGCAACAGCGGATACCAAAATACCTGACGCATACGGCGGCGGTACATGGAACGGCGGACATCTGAATCAGATAAACTGGTTCTCCAGAGTCGGCGGAGATATTGATCCGAATACAAATGAGCAGTTTTCCTCCGATGGCTGGTCGTCTTCTAAGCTTCTTCCGAAGAACAACAATAAACTTACGCAGTCCTATGCAAAAAAAATGAATGCGGACGATATTGGAAACTATCTGTACAAAAACAATCTTTGGAATGTTCAGCCTGGCAACAGTTATGTTCACATGACGGAAGACGGGGACTTGAAAACACTCGAAAATCAGATTGGCTCTGTGGTAAAACAATATTCCTGGAAAATGGTCTATGCGGCTGACGATGCTCAGTTTAACTCTTTGAAAGAGAAGATGATTTCGCAGGCTGAAGGACTTGGAATGGATAAAGTAATGGAATTCAATAAAAAGGATTTGGCAGGTTTGGCGTCGGCTCTGAAAGAAGCTGTCGCGCAGGCTAAAAAGTAACAACCGCTATGCAGGGCAAGCAAATGAAGCGTCGTCCCTCAAACACTGCTGGATGTGGAAAAGATTGGAAAAATCCCAAAAGGTTGACGATGGGCAGTTTGCAAGGCGTATTTCCAGTTCGGACGAAGATCTTGGCAGCAGGGATGCCATAAAGCAGGCAGGTAAACTGATTTGGTACCCTGCCGAAGTAAATATGTCCATCCATCCGGGGTGGTTTTACCATCCGGAAGAGGACAGCCGTGTAAGGTCGCTGGAAGAACTTTTGAACATTTATTATTCCTCTGTTGGCGGCAATGCGACATTCCTTCTGAATCTTCCCCCGGATAAGCGCGGATTGATTCATGAAGAGGATGTAAAAAGGCTCCATGAAATAGGTGCTTCACTCCGCAGCATGTTTGCGGATGCCTTGCCGAAAACGCATCGGCGGCTACCTCTGATTCCATGGGTGATGAATTTTCTCCATCAAATGTACTAAGCTCGGACGAGAATACATACTGGAGGACTAAAGAAAGAACGGAATCTGCCGAAATTACTTTGAGGTTTGACTCCGCCAAACGTTTTAATATGGTTGTGCTTATGGAACACATTGCTTCTTCCGACCAAAGGATTGAAGATTTTACGCTGGAATGCGAAGAGGGTGCGGACTGGAAGGAGATTTTCCACGGAACGGTAGTAGGGTGCAAAAAGATTTGCCGTTTTCCTGCTGTGAACTCCAAAGCTATACTGCTCCATATTGGAAAATCACGGCTGAATCCTACTTTAGCGCGCTTTCAGGTGTTCTTTAACGGAATCAGTTTCTAATTCATGCTGTCGAAAGCTTGCAGTTTGATCCGGGGGCAGGGCATGACTAACATTTTTGGAGCGTGAGAAC
>NZ_DCEA01000077.1:6615-9101 GCF_002316705.1 Syntrophomonas sp. UBA1041 | reverse complement strand
CCGATGATGAATATCCTCAACGGCGGGCAGCATGCCGATAACAATGTCGATATTCAGGAGTTTATGATTGTGCCGGTCGGAGCCGCTTCCTACCGGGAAGGGCTGCGCATGGCAGTGGAGATTTATCATACCTTGAAAAAGGTACTGCAGTCTCGTGGATTGGCCACTTCTGTAGGGGATGAGGGCGGATTTGCCCCTGACCTGCCCTCCAATGAAGCCGCCATCGAAGTAATCCTGGACGCGGTAAAAGAGGCCGGTTATGAGGCGGGGCGAGATGTCTTCCTGGCCTTGGACGTAGCCGCCAGTGAACTCTATAAAGACGGGCGCTACCATCTGGAGAGCAATGGTGTAATCTATACCTCCGAAGAAATGGTGGATTTTTATGAGGATCTAGTGAAGAAGTATCCCATAGTGTCGATCGAAGACGGTTTGGCTGAAGACGATTGGTCTGGATGGGAGCTCTTGACCAGGCGTCTGGGTGACAAAATTCAACTGGTCGGGGACGATATCTTTGTAACCAATACGGAGCGCTTAACTATGGGTATCAAGCGCGGGGTGGCCAACAGCATCCTCATCAAGGTCAATCAGATCGGCACCCTGACCGAAACCCTGGATGCCGTCAAAATGGCGATGCGGTCCGGGTATACTACAGTTATCTCCCATCGTTCCGGGGAAACCGAAGATTCCACTATCGCCGATATCGCCGTCGCCACCGGATCCGGACAGATCAAGACCGGAGCGCCGGCCAGGACTGACCGGGTGGCAAAATACAATCAATTATTAAGAATCGAAGAAGAATTGGATGAATATGCCGACTATCGCGGCTTGAAGGTTTTCGCTGCCCACCGCGATTAGCATGGACCTGGACTTGTCAAGGCCTCAGAACTTGTGTTAAAATTTAATTTGTTCTGATGCAATGATTTGAAATGGAGGTGAAAATTTGTTAAAAACCATCCTGTTCATCCTGGAGGTAATCGTGTCTCTGGGTCTCATCTCCACCATCATTCTGCAATCGGGCAAAAGCGCCGGTCTGTCGGGTAGTATTGCTGGAGGCAGCCAGGCCATTTTTGGCGGCAAGAAGAAAGGTCTGGATGAACTGTTAAGCCGTATTACCGCCTGGTTGGCTGTAGTTTTTATGGTTTTAACGCTGGTTCTTGCGGTGATGCGTTAGCCCGCTCAGTTTTAGTCAGGTATTTAAGCAGGTGCCACAGGCGCCTGCTTTTATTATATAATGACATCAATATCACCAGCAGCGAGAGCCATATGGCCCTGACTGAGACCAGGGAAGGATTACCTATGAAAAAACAGGTTGCAGAACAGTCATTTGAATTGCAGGGCGATAGTAATGCAGCCTTGCTTTTTTTACACGGTTTTACCGGGACGCCTTCGGAGATTTACCCCACCGCGGCTTTAGTCAATCAGCAAAGCGGGTGCACCGTCAGCGGAATCGTCTTGCCGGGCCACGGAACCAGCCCCGAAGACCTGGACAACACCTCCTGGCGCGATTGGACCGCAGCCGTGGAAGACGAACTGAACCGGCTGTCGACCATGCATCAGCATCTATTTGTAGCCGGATTGTCGATGGGAGGACTGCTCTCATTTTATGCCGCCATACAACGGGAAGATATCAAAGGGGCTGTCAGCATCAACGCCCCGGTTTTTACCAGGAACCCGCTGACCACCTCTTTTTTTGTATCGGCCCTCACCCCGTTATTAGGTTTGGTTAAGCCTTATTACCCCAAAAATGATATAGACATTGGTCTGGAGCTGGAAAAGCAAGGCAGGCAGGCTTACCATTGTTATCCGGTAAAATCCTTTCGCAGCATGTTGCATCTGCGCAAATTGGTTTTGTCCGGATTGAGTTCTGTCACATGCCCGGCCCTGGTAATGCAGAGCCTGCAGGATGAAGTTGTTAATGCGAGCAGCGGACGGCATTTGGTGAACAGGCTAAAACGAACTCAGGTCAGCTATCAGGAGCTGGAACATTCAACCCATGTCGCTACGATGGGGGACGAGATGGAATCGATCGCCGCGTCAATCAGCCGGTTCATCGACGAAGCCGTGCAGGAAAAAGGAGACTAGAAAATGGATAGAACAGAAGCTTTAGAATTGCTGAAAGAACACGTCAAATCAGAAAACCTCTTCAACCATTCCCTGGCGGTGGAAGCCATTATGCGCGGATTGGCTCAGCACCTGGAAGAAGATGTGGAGAGATTCGGTCTGGCAGGACTGCTTCACGATATAGATTATGATCAGACCGCCGACGAGCCTATGCGGCATTCGGCCGTGGGCGCGGCCATGCTGGAAGAAATCGGCCTGCCTGAAGACTTGTGCTATGCGGTCAAAGTGCATAATGAGGCCCACGGATTGCCGCGGCGCTCGGTTCTGGATCACGCGTTATATGCAGCCGATCCTGCCAGCGGTTTTATAACCGCAGCCGCGCTCATAAGACCTGACAAACAACTGGCCGCAGTGGAATTGAAGTC
>NZ_DCEA01000077.1:3536-6470 GCF_002316705.1 Syntrophomonas sp. UBA1041 | reverse complement strand
GTGGAATTGAAGTCGCTGCGCAAACGCTTTAAAGAGAGATCCTTTGCCCGGGGCGCCAATCGCGAGCAGATGATTTGCTGTTCAGAACTGGGTATGGATCTGGATACCTTCCTGGAGGTTGCTCTGCAGAGCATGAAAAAGATCGCTGACGAAATCGGCCTATAGGGTAAAAAAGCGGCGATTAAAGGAAATACTATTAAAATCAGACCAACCTTAAGGAGGATTAAATGGTCAATAAAGAAACTCTATTGGAGTATATGCGGCAGGACAGTTATCGACCTTTGAGCTACCGCGAACTCTTATCGGTATTCGAAATCGATAATGATGAGGAGATCAAATTCAGCAAACTACTGGGCCGCCTGGAAAAAGCGGGCGAAATCTTGAAAACCCGTAAAAATAGATATGGCTTGCCCGAAATGATGAAGCTGGTCAAAGGGGTTATACGACTCAGCCAGCGAGGCTACGGTATTTTAGTGCCCGATGAGCCGGGACGGCCCGAGGTATTCGTCTACGGGAAAAACCTCAACGGGGCCATGCACAATGACAGGGTCATGGTGCGCCTCATTCACAGCCATCATGGCGGAGAGCGCCCCGAAGGAGAAGTGATCCGGGCCATCGAGCGGGTCAACAAAACCCTGGTGGGGGTTTACGAAAAAGGCAAGCATGTCATTCAGGTGATCCCTGATGACCCGCGCCAGATTTATCCCGTCTATGTAAATCGCTCCCGCAAACTAAAGGTCAATAACGGGGACCGGGTAGTGGTGGCTATAACCAGCTGGCCGGATAAGAACAAATTCCCGGAAGGGCGTATTATCGAAGTTTTGGGCAATGCCGGCGAACCCGGACTGGATGTGGAGGTAGTCATCCGCAAACATAACCTCAGGGTGGACTTCGCCCCCGCGGTAATAAAAGAAGCTCAGGCCGCGGCCCGGCCGGTCAGTGCCGAAGAAAGCAAAAAACGCCGCGATTTGCGCGATGTGAAGATGGTCACCATCGACGGTGAGGATGCCAAAGACCTGGACGACGCGGTTTCCATCTGCCGCATCGTCAACGGGTTCCGCCTGGGGGTGCATATCGCCGATGTTTCTCATTATGTCAGAGAAGACAGCAAATTGGACAGAGAGGCCTGTGCGCGGGGAACCAGCGTCTACCTGGTGGATAAGGTCTTGCCCATGCTGCCCCGGGAGCTTTCCAACGATATCTGCAGCCTTAACAGCGGGGTTGATCGTCTGGCAGTGAGCTGTATAATGGACATCAACTTCAACGGTGAAGTAGCTAATTATGAACTGTGCAAATCGGTGATCCGGGTCCAAGAACGCATGACCTACACCGCGGTGAACCGGATCCTGCTGGAAGATGACCCTGAATTGAAGGCGCGCTACCGGGATTTGGTGGAGGACTTTCATTTGATGAAAGATCTGTCCGATATAATCAGGGCTGCCCGGCTCAAGCGAGGGGTTCTGGATTTCGATTTTCCTGAAACCAAGATAATCACCGACGAAAAAGGGGTTCCGATTGATGTTAAAGTCCGTGAACAGGGACCAGGGGAAATGCTCATCGAAGACTTCATGATCAAGGCTAATGAGACCGTGGCCGAGCATCTTTATCGCCTGCAAATGCCTTTGCTTTACAGGGTTCATGAGAAACCGGATGAAGACGCCCTGATGAAGCTTAATCGGGTTCTGGGGGTGTTCGGACACAAGGTGGCGGGCGAAAAACTGGAGCCAATGACATTCCAGCACATCTTAGCTGACATCAAAGGCCGCCCCGAAGAGCAGATGGTATCATTGATGGTCCTGCGCTCTATGAAGCATGCCCGTTATCTTCCCCAGGCCTTAGGGCATTTCGGTCTGGCTTCGCGTTTTTACTGCCACTTTACCAGTCCCATCCGGCGTTATCCGGACCTGATCGTGCACCGGGTCTTGAGCCATGTCCTGGACGGCAGCATGAATGAACGCCGCCGCGCCGCCCTGGATGGCAAAATGAGCTTTTACGGGGAGCATTCCACTTTTCAGGAGATCAAAGCTGAAGAAGCGGAACGCGACCTGGTCAACATAAAGAAAGCCCAGTTTATGCAGCAGTTTCTAGGCGAAGAGTTCACTGCCCGGGTGTCTTCGGTCAATTCTTTCGGCATTTTTGTAGCCCTGGACAACAGTATCGAGGGTCTGGTGCACATCTCCAGCATCACCGATGACTACTATGAATTCAATGACCGCAGCTACACGCTGCGCGGCATCCATACCGGGAAGACCTTCGCCATCGGCGATGAGGTCAAGGTGAAACTGGTGCGTGTGGAAGTGAATGAAGCCAAGATAGATTTCGAACTGCTGGATGAGCCGGCTGAGGCAGGGGGGGCCGCTGTAAAGAAAAAAACCGCTTTGAAATCCAAAGGGAACAAGGGCAATAGACGCAATAAAGACAGCCGTACCAAAGCCGGAGTGTAGAAGCAGTTGTGCTCAAAAGGATATAAATGACGTTTATAGAATTAAATGGAGAAGAAATTAATCCTTGACAGCCTATTTCGCTTGTGTACAATAAGAGTAATCAAATATGCCAGAACTTTTTCGGGTGCCCGCAAGGGAGAATAGGGAACCGGGTGAAATTCCCGGACGGACCCGCCACTGTGAAGGTTAGCGGTTGCCAGAACCACTCCGTCAAGGGGGAAGGGGCAATAACGCGATGATCCTGAGTCAGGAGACCTGCCCGAAAAATGCTTAGATAGGGATGATGGTAAAATCCACGCTACGACTGGCGTGGATTTTTTGTTTCAAGGGATAAATTCTTGCCACGGTAAGGATTCCCCGCCAGCTTAAAACAAAAGGAGGAGATTGTTTTGACCCAATTGAGCAAAGCCGTAAAGGGGATTATCAGCCCTGAAATGGCGCAAGTGGCTAAGAGCGAAAGAGTTGCACCGGAATTTATCAGACAGGGAGT
>NZ_DCEA01000077.1:1241-3331 GCF_002316705.1 Syntrophomonas sp. UBA1041 | reverse complement strand
ATTGGTATTGGTAGTGGACTCAGAACCAAGGTAAGTGCCAGCGTCGGAGTTTATGCGGATACGGATAGCATCGACACTGAGGTTGCCAAGATTAAGGCGGCCCTTGAGGCGGGAACAGATTCCATCATGGACCTTAGCGTAAAGGGCGATATCGATGCCATGCGCCGGGAAAACCTGGCCGCTGCATCTACGCCGTTGGGGACCCTGCCATATTACCAGGCTGTGTCTGAGGCTGCCCAAAAATACGGCACCGCTTTAAAGATGGATGTTGAAGCGCTGTTTGATGTAATTGAACGTCAGGCTGCTGATGGAGTCGACTTCCTGGCGTTACATTGCGGCACCACCATGAGCATTGTGGAGCGGCTCAAAAAAGAGAACCGTCTTGATCCTCTGGTCAGTTACGGGGGGTCTCACCTGATTGGTTGGATGCTGCATAATCACAGGGAAAATCCCTTGTATGAATACTATGACCGGGTTCTTGAGATTGCCCGCAGATACGATGTAACCCTCAGCATCGCCGATGGGATGCGGCCTGGCTGCCTGGCCGACTCCCTGGACGGCGCCCAGGTGCAAGAGCTGGTGGTGATGGGAGAATTGGTACGGAGAGCCAGAGAAGCAGGCGTTCAAGTAATGGTCAAAGGCCCGGGCCATGTCCCCCTGAACCAGTTAAAGGCTACCATTGTTCTACAGAAGAGCCTGTGTAAAGGGGCGCCATATTTTGTATTCGGCCCGGTGGTCACAGATATTGCCGCCGGATACGACCACATCAGCGCCGCTATCGGCGGGGCTGTCAGCGCCTGGGCGGGCGCTGAATTTATCTGCTATGTGACTGCATCTGAACACATAGGCCTGCCTGATGCCGACCAGGTCCGGGAGGGAGTGGTGGCCGCCCGCATCGCAGCCCATGCGGCTGATGTAGCCAAAGGTTTGCGGGGAGCTGCCGATTGGGATTTCGAACTCTCCAAGGCCCGAAAGGATTTGGATTGGCCTAAACAGATCGCCCTGTCTATAGACCCCAAAAGGGCTGAATATATGAGAAAAACGAGAAGCGATGACACCGTGACAGGATGCGCGATGTGCGGCAAATACTGCGCGATGGAAGTCGTATCCAGGTATTTGGGTGTTTCCAAGGTGAGCTGTTAAGCAGAAAGGGTGATCTAAATGACTCAAGTATTGGCTGCCCGTGCGGGCAGAGTTACTCCGGAGATGGAAATGGTAGCCGCTCAAGAAAATCTAGATGTACAGGCTGTCCGTGAGGGCGTTGCCGCCGGCAGGATCGTGATTCCCAGAAACATCAAGCGCAAGGATTTTCAATATTGCGGCATCGGAGAGGGGCTGCGTATCAAAGTGAATGCTCTGATCGGCACCTCCAGCGACATCGAGGATGTGGCCATGGAGGAGCGCAAATTGGCTTTCGTAGAAGCGGCAGAGTGTGATGCGTTGATGGATTTGAGCACCGGCGGGGACATAGACGGGATGAGGCGTCTGGTACTGGATAAAGCCAACATTGCCGTTGGCAGTGTACCGATTTATCAGGCGGCCATTGAAGCCATCGATAGACGGGGCAGTATCGTGGGCATGACCGCGGAGGACATGTTCGAGGCCATAGAAAAACAGGCCGCCGACGGTGTAGACTTTATGGCCATTCATAGCGCTTTAAACTTCGATGTTATCAGGCGGCTTCAGAACATGGGCCGGGTTACCGATGTTGTCAGCCGGGGCGGCGCTTTCCTGACCGGCTGGATGCTCCACAACAAAAAAGAAAACCCTTTATACGAACAATTTAACCGCTTGCTGGAGATCCTCAAAAAGTATGATGTGACCTTGAGCCTGGGAGACGCTATCCGCCCTGGTTCTACAGCTGATTCCCTCGACGGAGCGCAGCTGCAGGGACTGATAGTGGCCGGGGAACTGGTGGCCAGAGCCCAGGCGGCCGGGGTTCAAGTGATGGTGGAAGGCCCCGGACACGTGCCCATGAATCACGTAGAGGCCACGGTGCTGCTGCAGAAGCGATTGTGCAACAGAGCCCCCTACTTCATCCTGGGCACATTAGCCACCGACGTAGCGCCGGGCTACGACCATATCACCTC
>NZ_DCEA01000077.1:596-1108 GCF_002316705.1 Syntrophomonas sp. UBA1041 | reverse complement strand
GGCTACGACCATATCACCTCGGCCATAGGCGGAGCCCTGGCAGGTGCGGTTGGGGCTGATTTCCTGTGCTATGTGACACCGGCCGAGCATTTAGGGCTGCCTACTGAAGAAGATGTAAAAGCAGGGGTAATCGCGGCTCGTATTGCAGCCCATGCCGCCGATCTGGCCCGGGGGAACCGGCAGGCCTGGGAGCGGGATCGGCAAATGGCGCAGGCCCGGGTGGATTCCGATTTGGACCGGCAGATCAGCCTATCCATAGATCCGGAGCAAACCCGGTCAGCTTTCGGCGCCAGGGATGATAGGCATGACTGTGCGGTTTGCGGGGCCGACTGTGCCGCTCAGGTTGCGGCTAAATATTTTGGCATAGCTTAGAGCCGGTATGGCCGGCAGTGCTGCGATTGGAGGGGTAGGCGGTGGAGTTTTTACTGGCGTTGCAGTTTCTGACCAAAGCGACTATAACCATTCCCGGCCCGGTGGAAGAAAAAAGCCTCGCCCGGGCGATGGCTTACTTC
>NZ_DCEA01000077.1:0-453 GCF_002316705.1 Syntrophomonas sp. UBA1041 | reverse complement strand
TCGCCCGGGCGATGGCTTACTTCCCCTTAGTTGGAGCGCTTCTGGGATTATCTGCGGCCGTTCTTTACGACTTGTGCCGTTATGCCTGGTCTGTTCAAGTATGTGATCTCATTGTCATTGCCTATCTGGTAATCATAACCGGAAACCTGCATGGAGACGCGGTGATGGACACGGCTGATGGGATTTTCAGCGGAAGGACGCGTGAGGGTATCTTGGAGATCATGAAGGACAGCCGGGCGGGAGCGCATGGTGTAATGGCATGCTGCCTGCTGATATTGGCCAAGTTTGTGCTTCTGGGGCAAATAGCCCCGGCGGGAAAAGCAGCCGCCCTGGTTCTTATGCCGCTTCTGGGCCGCTGGGCTCAGGTCTATGGCGCCGCGGTATATCAATATGCCCGGACAGGCGGGGGTACAGGAAGGTTTACCGAATATGTGGGGCTGCGCGAGATATTCT
>NZ_DCEA01000022.1:0-4740 GCF_002316705.1 Syntrophomonas sp. UBA1041 | reverse complement strand
GCTTGATTCGTTTCCCGGAATCCATAAATTGCGAACTTCTCTTGACACTAGCGATAGGTAACGCTGTACCCTTATGATACCATATTGTCCCGAATAGTAAACAAGGAATAAAAGGATAAAAAAAGAGAAGCAATCTTTCTAATAAAGACTGTATCTTCCACACATCAAAATTATTCTTCTAAATTAACTCTCTATGCTGGTACCCATCCGGGTACCGACCTCATCTGAGAGCTTAACTGCTTCTTCCTTGAATTTCTTGTCGTATTTCCGTATAACACACCATCTTGCCTTTCTTTCATTTTATCATTTTGGTGTGCTTGCCCTCTGCATTTTTACGATATCGTTCCATTTGATGGTTGTTGCATTTTGGGCTGCAAATCTGATATGATTTTGTCATGAGGACTGTCTCTCAATACACATTTTTTAAGGTAGTAATTTGTTAATAAACGACATAAAAATAATATGTAATGACATATTTATCTTATCAAATAGCGCATATATTATAATAAGGACAGATATTTTGATTTATTTGTAAATATTTTGTGCTTGATTATTGCATGGGAGGTGCTGGTATGCAGATCAAACGGCAGGAAATCATAAAAAGGCTAAATGCGCAGATAAAAGTAAACGGACACATTATCGGAGTGGCTGCAGGCAGCGGCATGACTACCAAATACAGCGTACTGGGCGGCGCGGATCTCATTCTCGCACTGAGTGCAGGCCGTTTTCGCCAGACCGGCCGCGCTTCGTTAGCCAGTTATCTTTGCTACTCAAACAGTAATTGCATCGTTATGGATTTCGCTTCCAGAGAGCTTATGCCGCTCATGCCAAATACTCCAATCCTTTTCGGTATAAATGCCACCGACCCAAATATCAATTTAAAAAAGTACATAACAAGAATAAAGAACGCCGGCTTTGATGGAATAAACAACTGGCCAACCATGGGACTTATAGACGGGCAATTTCGCGAAGCTTTGGAAGAAGAGGGTCTCTCTTACTCCAAGGAGACGGAAGCCATCAAGTTCGCCCACGAACAGGACATGTTCACGCTGGCCTTTGTGTTCGACGAAATGCAAGCGGAACAAATGTTAAGAGCGGGTGCCGATGTGATATGCGCCCATTTGGGGCTGACCACCGGCGGCGTCTTGGGCGCAAAAAAGGTTCAATCCTTAGACCGGAGCAGAGTGCTGGCTCAGCAAGAGTTCGATGTCTGCGACAGGATCAATCCCAATGTTATAAAAATGGTCTACGGCGGTCCGATCAAATCTCCTCTGGATGCCAAATATTTTTACGACAATACTGAATGCCAGGGCTTCATCGGGGGTTCTTCCTTTGAACGCATTCCTGCGGAAAAAGCCATTATGAATACTACTAAATCATTCAAATATTCAAATAACACTAAAGAGGAGGATAGCCTTATAAAAGTTCTGGCCGGTCAGGCCTACGACTACGACTATGTCGAATTTATAAAAGATCATATCAAGAACAACTACTGCAAACCGATATATTTAAGCGAGTTGGCTTTGGCGGCCCACGTTTCCACTCCGTATCTCAGCGCTAAGTTCAAAAAAACAGTAGGCTGCAACTTTACAGAGTATTTAATACGTTTCAGAATGAATAAAGCCTGCGAATTTCTCAAGGAGAAAGGGACCCCTGTCGGAAAGGTGGCCGAACTGGTTGGATACCCTGACTATATACAGTTTACTAAAACATTCAAGAAATATAAGGGAATGACTCCGACTGCATATCGAGCAAGTATCAGTGTAAAGTAATTTGTATAAGTCGCAACAAACATTAAATAAACACAACAACATATTAAGCTAACATATACAATTTTTTTTTGCTGATGGTAGAATTAAAACATAGTTCCCCTGTTGATGTTTTTTATTGACGCAAGGATCCAACGTCAGTAAAAGACAGATGGCGGAATTTTAAGAATTAGAAGGAGGTGTACTTAGAAAGTGAAAACAGTAGCGATTGCCGGTACTTTTGACAGCAAGGGAAAAGAATTTCTTTTTCTTAAAGAACTGTTTGAGGAAATCGGTTTAAAAACACTCACACTTCATACGGGAACCTTCAATCCGGCGTTTACACCCGACGTATCTAATAATGAAATTGCGGCTGAGGCTGGTGAAAATTTGTCCGAAATCGTTGCAATGAAAGACCGCGCCAGAGCCACTGCAGCTATGTCTCGTGGTGTAGAGAAGATAATCCCCCGCCTCTACAAAGAGGGAAAATTTGATGGAATCATCTCTTTGGGCGGCTCCGGCGGCACTTCAATTATTACTCCCGCCATGCGCGCCCTGCCCATCGGAGTTCCCAAAATCGTAGTTTCCACAATGGCATCAGGCAATACAGAACAGTATGTAGGCACTAGTGACATAATTCTTATTCCTTCTATCGTTGACGTGGCAGGACTCAATCGGATTTCAACCAGAATATTCAGTAACGCTGTGTTTGCCATGGCTGGCATGCTGGAGCACAAGTTGACAAAGAAAATTGAGAAAAAACCGCTGATAGCGGCATCCATGTTTGGCGTCACTACCCCCTGTATCGATCAAGCCAAAAATTACCTTGAGTCCAAGGGCTACGAAGTTCTGGTATTTCACGCGACCGGTACCGGCGGGCGCACCATGGAGTCACTCATACATAATGGATATTTCAAAGGCGTGCTGGACTTGACTACCACCGAGTGGTGTGATGAGCTTTTCGGCGGAGCCCTGAGTGCCGGCCCTCACCGCAGTGAGGCCGCAGGCCTCTGCGGGATACCCCAGGTGGTGTCTGTGGGTGCCTGCGATATGATCAACTTCGGCCCCTGGGACACAGTGCCGAAGCAGTATCTGAAAAGGAATCTCTATCGGCATAATCCGACCGTTACTCTGATGCGCACCACCGTCCAGGAAAACGAGGCTATCGGTAAAAAATTGGCGGAAAAATTAAATATGGCTAAAGGAAAGACCGCCCTTTTTCTGCCCTTGAAAGGTGTTTCCATGATCGACGCCGAGGGCCAGCCTTTTTATGGCCCTGATGAGGATCAAGCTCTGTTTAACACCTTAAGGCAAAACATAAACCGGGACGTGGTGAAACTCTATGAAATGAATTGCCAGATTAACGACAGGGAATTTGCCATTGCCGCTGCCAAAAAGCTCATAGAAATGATAGAGACATAAAAGAGGCGGATTGGCTTGAAGATAACCAGGTTTGACATCTCCGTTACTGTCCTTGCGGGTCTCTCCTGTTTCTTTATGGTTATTCCAGTGGTCAAATTTCCTGTTTTGGGGTTGTTCATAGGGTGGGCATGGTACTTTGCGGAAGGAGTAAAACCCACTGCCTTCAAGCGTGTAATACCCCCTATACTGTTCGGGTATGCAATGACTGTGATCTCTGCGATCGTTTTCGCTGCCGCGAACTCAAACATCTGGGCACTTGCGGCCATTGTGGCTGTAATCGTATTCGGCATTATGTTATCCTGTAAAGGTAATATCTTTGCCGTGTTACTGGCGTTCTATAATGCCTTTTCCTGTTTTCGCCGGTTACTACGCTGAAAATTTTCCTGCTATCGTTCAGAACGGCGTCTGGGCGGACTGGAAAGACGGCGTTGTGGATCGTCTTTTCAAATGTTGTAGGTCAGTGCTTCGGCTAGTTTAAAATCAAGCTGAGTGTAAGCCGACAACAGTAAAGAAACATAGAAAATCATTTATGGAGGAAAATATCATGCTGTATAAGTCTCGAAAAGAAATATTGGCTGACTTCAAAGCACAGGTTGCCGAAGGTAAGATTCTAGTCGGTGTTGGGGCTGGCACCGGAATTACCGCAAAATGCTCCGAAAAAGCCAACGTTGATATGCTGATTATCTACAACTCCGGTCGCTACCGTATGGCAGGCCGTGGCTCTCTGTCTGGCCTGATGGCTTATGGGGATGCAAATCAGATCGTTGTTGAAATGGGGCACGAAGTGCTGCCGATTGTTAAAAAGACCCCCGTGCTGGCCGGTGTCTGCGGCACCGATCCTTTCCGTGTCATGGATATCTATTTGAAAGAGCTGAAATCACAGGGCTTCAATGGCGTGCAGAACTTCCCCACGGTAGGCCTTATTGACGGTGTGTTCCGCCAGAATTTGGAAGAGACCGGCATGGGCTATGGGCTCGAGGTCGACATGATCCACAAGGCCCATGAACTTGACATGCTCACTTGCCCCTACGTCTTTGATCCCAAGCAGGCCGCGGACATGGCGGAAGCCGGAGCCGATATTCTGGTTGCTCATATGGGCCTTACCACAAAAGGCTCAATCGGCGCCAGCACGGCTAAGACTTTGGACGACTGCATTCCTCTCATTAAAGATATTATTGCCGCCGGCCGTAAAGTCAACCCTAATATCATGGTTATCTGCCACGGCGGGCCTATCGCTGAACCTGGGGACGCCGCATATATCATCAAGAACATTCCTGAGATTGACGGCTTCTTCGGTGCTTCCTCAATAGAGCGTTTGGCTTCCGAGCGCGGCATTACCGCTCAGGCGGCCGCTTTCAAGGCTATTACAAAGTAAAACAAGGAACATCCAACAGAAATACTTTCATGCGCTACACTGAAACAAGGGGCATGGATTTGTAAGTCTAATACGCAGTTCAGAAAACTTTCCGAACTGCGTATTTCTGACTTTTTTATAGATAAACCATGCAGCGCAAACTCTTCACGGGCCTTTTGAACAACTTATTCATTGCTAGTGTCAAGAGAAGTTCGC
>NZ_DCEA01000119.1:2132-24191 GCF_002316705.1 Syntrophomonas sp. UBA1041 | reverse complement strand
TCTCCGGGTGCGAAACAGTTCATAGTATTTACCCTCCCCTATAAACTTCTCATCTAATGTTTGAGCCTCTGATCTTTTAGGCCAGTTTCGCGTTGTATTCCGTGCGGAAATGGTTTAAGGTCGTCAATACCGGAGCCGGGGCCGCCTGGCCCAGGCCGCACAGGCAGGCTTTAGTCATGACCAATCCCAACCTTTCCAAATTGTTGAGGTCATCGCCGGTGCCCAGGCCTTGATTGACGCGTTCCATCATTTCATGCATACGTTTGGTGCCTTCCCGGCAGGGGATGCATTTTCCACAGGATTCATGTTCAAAGAATTTGGCTATTCTCTCCACAACATCTACCAGATCACGGCTCTCATCCATAACGAATACCGCTCCGGAGCCCAATACCGCGCCAATAGCGTTCATGGAGTCGAAATCGATGGTTGTGTCCAATAAATCCTCAGGTATGAAGCCTCCGGAGGTACCGCCGATCTGAACCGCTTTAAACTTTTTGCCGTCCCTGATACCTCCGCCATAATCGTAAACGACCTGACGGATGGTGACATCGGTGGGCACCTCAATGATCTTGCGCTCCACTACGTCACCGGTAAGGGTCAATAACTTGGTTCCGGGATAATTGGCGGCACCTATGGATTTAAACCAATCCGCTCCCTTTTCCACTATCAAGGGGACGCAAGCCAGGGTTTCCACATTGTTGACGATGCTGGGCTTACCCCACAAGCCTGTAACCGGCGGGAAGGGGGGTTTGAAACGGGGTTCACCGCGATGCCCTTCAATGGATTCGATCAAGGCGCTTTCCTCGCCGCACACATAAGCGCCGGCTCCCATGCGCACCTCTATATCGAAATCGCCCAGGACTCCGCTGTCTTTGGCCTCTTTGATGGCGTTATTGAGAGATTCCACTACAAAGGGGTATTCCCCCCGGCAGTAGATATAGCCCTGACTGGCGCCGATGGCATAGGCGCAGATAGCCATCCCTTCCAATACGCGATGAGGCACAGTCTCCAGCAGAATACGGTCTTTATATGTGCCTGGCTCGCCTTCGTCAGCGTTGCAGATCACATATTTCTGTTCCGTGTCCACACTGTATGAGAATTGCCATTTCATGCCGGCATTGAACCCGGCGCCGCCGCGTCCACGCAATCCGGACTTTTTAACTGTTTCGATCAGGTCCATCCTGTCCATGGCCTGCGCTTTTTCCAGAGCCTTGTAGCCGCCGGTATTTTTATAGTTTTCCAGGCTGCTCAGATCTTCCGATTCACCTGGCAGTAAAACACGCATTTCTTCCGCCATTATGTCCCTCCTTTCTTATTTGCATTGCGCTAGAATGTCTGCTATCCCATCTGCAGTAACGTCCCCGTACGGCTTACTGTTTATAGTAATAACCGGGGTCGCCTGGCATTGGCCTACACATTCGGTGAGCTCCAGGGTGAATTTTCCGTCAGCAGTGGTTTCACCCATCTTGATACCCAGCTGTTTTTCCAGGGCGGCTACGACTTCTTCCGCACCGGCTATATGGCAAGGGGCGCTTTCACATATCCTGATGATATAGCGGCCGCGCTCTCCCACCTTTAAATATGAATAAAAGGTGGCTACTCCCCAGGCCTCGGCTTTTGACATGTCGAACACCTGTGCGGCCACGGCAACGGCCTCTTCGGGGATATAATTATAAGCTCGTTGGATGGCATGGTAGGCTTCGATTATTCCTCCGGGCTTGTCTTTATACCCGGCTACGATCTCCGTGTAATCTGGTTTCACAACTTCACCTCCTTATTGGTGCTTAATTACAGCAGCAATATCTGGACATTACTGCCTGCTTCAACCGCAGGGCTACCCGCGGCGATATCGATTAATGCATTGCATTCCAATAACGATCTGATCATACTCGGCTTTTGGCCGGGCAGCACTTCAACTTCCCATTCGCTGTTGCGGTAACATGCCTGGCCTCTAACCATTCTCCTGGTATTGGCGGCTTTACTAAAGCCGTTGACGCAACGGGCGGCAATCCTCCCGGGCAGCTTCGCCTGGCCCATCATAGCCCTGATAACCGGAGCTACAAAAAGATGGTAACCTACAAAGCAGGCTGCCGGATTACCGGAAAGCGAAAACAACAGGCGGGAGTCCAAGCTCGCCGCCCCGGTATGACTTCCGGGCTGAACGGCTATATCCCAGTATAAAACCCGGGCTCCAACGGCTGCGAAGAGCTGCCGGGCTTCACTATCGTCTTCCATATAGGAACCGCCTGTGCAGATCACGATATCAACCTGATCCAGCAGCTCCAGCAATCGGGAAGTCATTTCGCTGCCACACGCGGTTTCTGCGATCACCGCACGCCCCCCATGCTGTTGCACCAGCGCTGTCAGCATCGGTCCATTGCTGTCCCAGGTTTGCCCTGATCCGATCGGCAGGGATGCGGGAACAACATTGAGAGCCAGATTAATGATCCCTATACGGGGTTGACGATAAACCGGTACGGTGCCGATTCCCATGGCGGCCAGCAGGGCGATGCTGCCTGCGTTTAGCCGGCTCTTGCCATAGAGAATGGTCTCACCCTGGCGGAAATCTTCACCTTTGTTTTTGATGTTTTGCCCAAGTTTAGCTATTTCAGCGACTAGAAGCATTTCACCGTTGCACGTGGTTTTTTCATGGGGCGCCACCGCGCAGGTCCCCGGCGGCAAATTGCCCCCGGTGCTCACCCTTACGGCCTCATTGTCCCGCAAGGGCTGTTGGGGCGCTTCCCCTAAACGATAATCTCCAACCATTTTAAAGCTGCTGGGTATCGTTGAGGTCGGACGCCCTACTGCATACCCGTCCACCGCGGATTGGTCAGATTGGGGCAGACTGTATGGAGCCGCTATATCGCTGGCCAATATCCGTCCCAGGCCTGCAGATAAGGGCACTAATTCCATTTCCAGGCTTGGCAAAACGCTTAACAGTTCTTGTTGTGCTTGTTCCAGGCTGAGATGCTGCAATTGTTTTGCCCCCTTACAGACAGCTGTTTTTCCCAAAAGGACACTGCGGATAATTGCAGACCTGGCAGCCTTCGCATAGCCCGCCATGAGCCAGTGCGGCCAGATCAGCTTTTTCTATCCTTTCCCCGGCGAAGATACGGGGCAGCAAAAGATCCAGGGTAGTCTTGCGGCTGAACAATGCCCCGCCAGGGATGCCACATATAGCTACATGGCCCTGATAGGCCAGCATAAACTGAGAACCCGGAAGAACCGGGACTCCATAGGAAACCACCTCAGCCCCTGAAACCCTGATGCCCTGAGGAGTAGCGTCGTCAGCATCAACTGACATGCCTCCGGTGAGTAATATCAGCTGTGCTCCTTCGGCGAGGGCATTGTGTATCTCAGCGGCGATCAATTCCGAGATATCGGGCACAATGATCTGCCCCATCCAGCGGCCACCGAACGGTGCGATCTTTTTTCTGATGATCTTGCCGAATCCATCCCGGATGCGCCCGCTGTTCACTTCACTGCCAGTGGTAATCACCGTCACCCACAGAGGTTGAAACGGTTTGACGCTCACCAATGGCCATGGTGCCCGGCAGAGACGCTTGGCCTTTTCCATTAGTTCTTGTTCAACTGCCACTGGAACTACTCTGGTTCCGGCTACATATTGCCCTTTAACCACACTGCGGCAATTGTGCAGGGTAGAAAAGATTACATGTTCAAGACTGTTGAGTTTCTGTAACTGTGCTAACTGCACGCGCAATAAACCATCGTATTGCGCTATCAGGTCCACTCTGCCCTGGTTGGGGCGAGTATAGGCTATTCCCGCGCCGGCTGCGCTGGAAGCCAGCAACAAAGCGGCATCATCCTCATGCATCAGGTCATCATCAGGTTCCCATATCAGGACATGTTCCTTGCCCAGATCCCTTAACAGGTTTACATCCTCGGCAGCGATAATATGTCCCCGTTTAAAGGCACGATTCTTTTTCTTCCCGGGTATTATTCTGGTGATATCGTGCCCCAGTGTTAAACCTATGGCCTGATCCACAGCGACCTTGCGCATAACAGACCTCCTAAATCGCTTCGATCTTCACAGCGCATACTTTGTATTCACCGGTGCCCGTGGTCGGGTCTAATACCGCGCTGGTAAGTTCATTGGTCGGAGTCGAGGCATAATGGAAGGACATCCAGATCACGCCGGGCAATACCCGATCGGTCACTTTCACTGCGGTGGTAACTTGTCCGCGCCGCGAGGTGACCTTGACCAGATTTCCGGTTTGAATGCCCAGTTTTTCCGCATCAGAGGGGTTCACTTCGGCCATTTCTTTATCCCACACACTGCTGATCCCGCCTGAATACGGGGTGGTGACATTGTAATGGAACAGGATACGGCCGGTTGACAACAGATAGGGGTATTCCTGGTCAGGCACTTCGCCCGGGGGTACATGTTCAGAGGGCTGGAAAAGTCCCAATCCGCGGGTAAACTTACCGGCGTGCAGGAAGGGAGTTCCGGGATGTTCGAGGGTCGGACAGGGCCATTGCAGGCTTTCTTTTTCCAGGCGATCGTAATTGATGCCCGTCATAGAAGGTGACATTCCTGCCATTTCCTTCCATATGTCGTGGGGATGGTCATAAGCCATGGGATATCCGATCCTGCTAACCATCTGACAGATGGTCTGCCAGTTGGCCTGGCCGGGAATGGGTTCAATGGCTTTGCGCACCCTTTGGACGCGGCGTTCGGTATTGGTAAAGGTGCCGTCACATTCAGCAAAACTGGCTGCCGGCAGAATCACATCCGCGAACTGAGCCGTTTCGGTGAGGAATAGTTCCTGTACCACCAGAAATTCCAGGTTGGCCAGGGCCTCCTTAATGTGGTTGGCATTGGGATCGGTCAACACCGGGTTCTCGCCCAGAATATACATCGCCTTGACGCTCCCGTGGTGAGCAGCTTCGAACATCTCCGGAATCTTTAACCCTACCTTGGCAGGCAGTGAGACGTTCCAGGCCTTTTCGAATTTCTCACGATTGGCGTCTACTGTAACCGCCTGATAACCTGAATATACATTGGGCAAGGCCCCCATGTCACAGGCGCCCTGGACATTGTTCTGTCCGCGCATCGGGCATACCCCGGTGCCAGGACGGCCCAGATGACCGGTCAACATGGCCAGGTTGGCAATGCTCATAACATTGCGGGTTCCGCAGATATGCTCTGTGATCCCCAGGGTATAGAATATCATGGCCCGGTCAGTGGTGGCATATAAGCGAGCCACGCTGTATAGATCCTCCACCGGCACTCCGGTCAGCTCGGAGACATGTTCCGGTGTGTAAGCAGCCACGATTTCTTTCAATTCTTCATAGTTTTCGGTTCTTTCGGCGATAAAGGCCTTGTCTTCCAGGCCTTCTTTGATAATGATGTGCATTAAGCCATTAAGCAGTGGAATATCAGTTCCTGGTTTTAGCCTCAGCCAGTGATCGGCTTCGTCGACCAGATCGATATGGCGCGGGTCACATACCACCAGCTTGGCCCCGTTGCGCGCCGCCTGGCGCATTTTGTATCCGATGACCGGATGGGCTTCAGTGGCATTGGTCCCGACCAGCAGCATCATCTGGGCTTGTTCGGTGATTTCGTTTATGGGGTTGGTCATCGCGCCGCTTCCAAAAGTGGTAGCCAGACCGGCTACAGTGGGCGCGTGTCAGGTACGGGCGCAATGGTCCACATTATTGGTTCCCATTGCCGCGCGGGCAAACTTCTGCACCAGGAAATTCTCCTCATTGGTACAACGGGCTGAACTTAAGGCAGCAAAAGCGTCCGGTCCATATTTTGCCTTAATGTCATTTAAACGGGCAGCGATTACATCGAAGGCTTCATCCCAGCTGGCGGGAACGAATTGACCCTCTTTTTTGATGAGCGGTGTAGTGAGGCGGTTTTCATTATAGATGAAATCCCATCCGAAACGGCCTTTAACGCACAACATACGCCCATTCACGGTGCTTTCGGGGCTGGATAGCACGCCATGTATTTTACCGTCTTTAAGCGCCAGGTCAAAGTTGCATCCGGTACCGCAGAACGGGCAGGTGGTTCTGATCCGTTCATATTCCCAGCGCCGTCCCTGACCGGCCATACTCTTCTCGGTTAAAGCCCCGGTCGGGCACACGGCCACGCACTGCCCGCAGAAAACACAGTCTGATTCGATATAATCCACATCCGCAGCAGTAGTGGCTTTGCGGTCAAAGCCCCGATACAGGAAAGACAGGTTGTCCTGACCAGTCATCTCCTCACAGGCGCGAACGCAAGCGCCGCACAGGATACATTTGTTCAGGTCCCTGACAATAAAAGGATTGCTGGCATCAACAGCGTAGTGGTGCCTTTCCCCGGCAAAACTGCTCTCTTTAACGCCATAGCGATAACAGTATTCAGCCAGCTTGCAATCCCCCATTTTTTCGCAGGTCATACAATCCAAGGGATGGTTGGCCACCAACAATTCCAGTATGGTTTTACGGGCTTCAACCACTGATTCTGATTCGGTGTCTACTTCCATCCCCGGGTAAACCGGAGTAACACACGCCGCGGGCAATAGACGATTGCCTTTCACTTCGACTACGCACATGCGGCATGCCCCCAGCGGACTCAAATCGGGATCATAACAAAACCGTGGTATATCAATCCCAACCATATCCGCAGCCTGCAAAATAGTGCTTCCTGCCGGAACCTGAACCTCCTTTCCGTTCATCACAATAGTTACCATTTCCAAAACCTTCACCCCTTTCGTTTTTTGGACAGATATAAACACAAAAAACCTCCTGCTTTAGAAACAGGAGGTTTTTGCATTTGCCCGCTTAAAGATCAGAAAAAGACACTTAATTCTGACCATGATCCGACAAACACCAGCCTTCAATATTAATATTGAAGACTAACTCCTTTCCAAGCACGGGAGGCAGGCCTGTTTCCCGGCCTACCCAACGGTTGAGGAGCCATAGCATTTGCTTTAGGCTCAGCAACTCGGAGTATTAAGTATTAAATTTAAAATTAAAACTGGGGCGTTTTCTCTATTACCTGTATATTAGACATTTTTCTTAAAACTCCTGCTAGGGATAATTATTTCCCAAGCAAAAAGGATGGGGCTCCTCCCCCCTGAAGTTCCTGTCATCCCTTGGTGAGAAGCTAGCCAAAACAGACCCGTTCCGGATGACTGTAAACATTGAAGCGTTCGCCGCGAGCAAAGCCGACCACGGTGATACCCAGCTCCCTGGCCCGATCAACCGTTAAGAGGGTTGGAGCCGATCGTGACAGGATAAAGGGTATCCGGTTGTAGGCAGCCTTCTGAAGGATTTCAAAAGCCACCCGCCCGCTTAAAACCAGACACTTATCATGGAGTGGAATCTTGTTTAGAAAAGCATAGCCGAACACCTTGTCCACTGCGTTATGCCGGCCGATATCCTCGAAGCGTTTGATCAAACCCTCTGGCCCGCCCAATCCGGCACTGTGAACTCCGCCGGTCTTTTTGAAAGTATATGATTTCTCATCCAGTTCGCTGATTATCGCCAGTAATTGCCCGGGTGTAAAAAGGCCCTGACCCGGGGGCTGCTTCATCAAGGGCTTTAATACCCCATAGCCCCGACCTATGCAGGTATTGATGGTTTTAATCGATTCAGTATAATTTCCGGGCTGCCCCTCGATGACAATATCTACCCCATCGTCCTTCGACTCGGTTAAACTCAATAATTGGCCGGATGGTTCTATGATCCCTTCACTGATAAGATACCCGGCAGCCAGTTCCCGTCCGGCATGAGGTGAAGAAGCCAATCTGACCACTTCCTCACCATTGAGCTTTATCTTAAGGTATCTCTCCGTAACCAGGGGTTCCAGGCTCGGTTTAACCTGGCCTTGATCAAAAGCAACAACCTCCCTGTACTCAGTCAACTCCTTTTTATCCATGTTTGCCGCCTCCCCATTGCTCTGACGTCTTTTCGTTTGCCAAGTGCTCCCGGTGCTTTTTGAAAAGGGTTGGTTAGCATAATTTAATCATACTTGTTCATAAGTATCCAGGCTATTGGGTGCAGATCAAACAGCAGAACCCGTTCCCCAATAATATTCAGTCCAGAGTAAACTGAAGCCATAATGATGGACTCCCTCTACTTCATCTTGTAACAAATGGGCGCCAGGCATCAAAAAGATATGTTGTCAAATAGCATAATATGTGTATATACTCATATCAATAGATATACCCGTCTCGCTTTCTATAACCAAAAATGAGGTGTTGGCATGTCAGCCCAGGACGATAATGACAAGAAAATGGCCGCAGCCATGGGCCGGGCCTGCGTTTTTTATAATATCCGCAAAACGACTCGGATGTTAACTTCCTATTATGACCGGGTCTTGAGTCCTTGCGGACTAAAGACAACTCAGTTTTCCTTACTGATGAATGTTCTTTTGCTGGAATCTGCAACGGTTTCACAATTAGCCCGGCAGCTGGGAATGGACCGCACCACTCTGAGCAGAAATGTGCGTCTGCTGGCGCAGAAAGGCTTGCTGCGCCTAGGCAGCGGCGAGGATCGCCGCGAACAACGTATCAGCCTGACCGCAGAGGGCAGACTGGCTATCGATCAAGCCATACCGTTTTGGCAGCAAGCTCAATCCGAGGTGGAGAAACAATTAGGTCAGGAATGGGTTAAAGATTTTCTTTCCAGCTTGAGGAGAATAAACCGTACGGAATTATAAGATATTTTTTAACATATTATGTGTATATACACTGTTTCTCTTGGGATGACTGCTCAAGCTGACATATATTCGGTAAAGGGGGTGCCCGTGAGATATGTAAATAGAATGGGATCGGGCTCTGATGTTTTGGAACTGATTTACAGGTTAATAGAATTGGGGAGGTAACTAACTTGAACAATTTGGATTTAAGCGCAGCCAAAAAGAGGATTAAAACATTTATGCGCAATGTTGGAGTGGACGATATTGGGTTCGCCAATCTGAAAGACTATGATAGTCCCAAATCTCCGGTGGTTACAGACTTTTTCCCCCAGGCTCGTTCTATCGTGGTCTTGGCATATAAGGAGTTAAGCACTTGCGCCAGCACCAATATGCAGATTGCCATGAACGGAAGACTGGATCTCATGGAATTCTCGCGTTCCTGCAATTATAAACTGGCCCGCCTGCTGGAAAAGGAATTCGGTGATCAGGCCATGACTGTACCTGTCTCTTATCCCCTGGAAATGAGTAAAAGAACCGGCGGTGCGGTTGGTGAGGTATCCCTGCGCCATGCTGCCCATGCAGCGGGACTGGGCGTGTTCGGGAGGAACAATCTCCTCTTGCACCCCAGGTATGGCAGCCGAATAGTATTCACCGCGGTCTTGAGTACGCTTGATTTTGATTCAGACCCCAAGATCGAAGACGAGCTCTGCACCTATTGTGACATTTGTGTGGAAAGCTGCCCGGTTGGGGCGCTGGATGAAGAAGGCCAAACAAATGTTAACAGATGCCTGAGGAACTCTCAGCCTTATGGGCTGGGCGCTTCCATCGGTTTCTGGAGCAAAATGTCCGAAAGCAGTGTGGAGGAACAGAAAAAGCTGCTGCTGGACGATCACTACTGGCGCCTTTATCAGGCCCAATTAATCGGTTTTCAGTATTGCTGTTTCAATTGCCTCAGCACCTGCCCCATTGGACAATAGATATAGGGTTTCTTTCAACCCATTGGCTTAACAAACATAATGATCGCAAAGGGAGATACCTTAATCGGTATCCCCCTTCACGATAAGATAGAAAAGGGTGCTATGGAAGATTGTTTGGGGAAATGATCAGCGTTAACGATGCAAAACGATAAGGTCTGCTCTATCTTTTCAAGGACAGCCCTTAACCCCCATGGACTGGCACTGATTAATAACGCCGGGCCACAGTATAGACTATTGAGATAGTCGACCCGCATAAAAACTTGGTTGGCGGGGATTATCACCGCTTGTGCCGGGATATTGCCCCGCCGCAATCTGGGCCCCCCGATCGAGCGTGATCACGGTATGGCCTAGTTGTTCAGCGTCTCCTTGATCGTGGGTGACAACAATTACGGGAATATTCCATTGAGCATGCAGTTCTCGAATGGTGTCCCTCAAGCTCACATGAGCCTGCTGATCCAGACTGCTAAATGGTTCGTCCAGCAGCAAGAGCCTGGGTTCGGTCACCAGGGCTCTAATCAATGCGGCCCGCTGCCGCTCCCCACCGGAAATCTGATGAGGATAGCGCCCGCCTAAGTGTTGGATACCGAATTGCTCCATCAGCTCGCGATGATTGGCGGTCCGCTGCTTGCCTTGGATTTTGGGGATGCCATATTTGATGTTTTGTTCAACAGTCATATGCGGAAAAAGGTTGTGATCCTGAAACAGGTATCCGATGTGACGCAAGCGGGCCGGCAGATCGAGCCTGGCACTGGATGAGTACAGCACCTGCTCCTGCAGCATGATCTCACCCCGGTCAGGCTTCCGCAAACCGGCTAAACACTCCAGAGTAGTGGTTTTTCCCGCTCCGGATGGCCCCCATAATACTAAAATCCGGTTGTCCAATTCGAAAGCAATCCGCAGCCGGAAATCCGCCAAATCTTTTTCGATATTGACCGTGAGCATTCTACTCTCTCCTCAGGTTATGCTTTATTCCCCGCCGTTCACTGTAGTTAACCCAGTAGATTACGGCAAAGCTGATCAGGGTCACCACTGCTACCAGAACCTGAGCGGTTTGATCGTGACCGGCTTCTACCGCAAAATAGATGGCGGTGGGAATAGTCTGGGTCTGACCGGGTATATTGCCGGCAACCATTAAAGTGGCGCCGAATTCTCCCAGGGATCTGGCGAAACTCAGCACCAGGCCGGCGATAATGCCCCGGCTGGCCAGGGGCAGAGTTACAGTAAGGAATACCCGCAGTTCGCCTGCTCCCAACGTGCGGGCAGCCTGTTCGTAATTGGGATTGACACTTTCAATGGCCGCCCGGGCACTGCGGTAGAACAGCGGAAATGCCACCACCAGCGAAGCCAGTACGATCGCCCGCCAGGTAAATACCACCGGGAAACCGATGCTCTCCAACCATCTACCCAGTAGTCCGTTTTTACTGACCAGGATGAGCAAGGCATACCCGGTTACGGATGGCGGCAAAACCAAAGGCAGGGTAATTATTGATTCGATTATGTCTCTTCCCGTAAAATGGCCCCGGGCCATTAATCGCGATAAAGGCAGCCCCAGGAGAGCGGTTATGATAACCACCAGCAGGGCCACCTCAAGCGATAGGATGATGGGAGCCCATATTTCCGCAGTGTTTAGCATGATATAGTCTTCTATTTCGAAATTGAGTCGAATCCATATTTATTGAATATCTGGCTGGATTCAGTGCTTTGTAAATAGAGAAGAAAATCTTTGGCAGCCTGTTGCTGTTGGCTGGCTGTTACCAGGGCCGCCGGATAAACAATGGGCTGGTGCGTATCTTGAGGCGCCTCAAGGATCAATTTGGCCTTGTCGCTACCGGTAAGATCGGAGCGGTAAACCAGACCGGCCTCTGCATCGCCGTTTTCAACATAAGTCAATACCGTACGCACATCTTTAGTATATACTATTTTAGATTCAACCTTGTCCCATATTTTCAGGCTGGTCAACGTTTCGCGGGCATATTTGCCGGCCGGAACGGTTTCAGGTTCTCCGACGGCTATTTTCTTCACCGTACTTTCCAAGAGACCGTTAAAGTCTTTTAAGGCGCTGTCAGCCGGGGCGATTAAGACCAGCTTATTGCCTAACAGGTCCAGGCGTGAATCCTTAACGATCAGGTTTTGTTTTTCAAGGGCGTCCATTTGCGACTTTCCTGCCGAAACAAACAGATCGGCAGGGGCTCCCTGTTCGATTTGCTTCTGCAGCGTTCCCGAACCGGCAAAATGATATGTAATCTTGACCTCTTTATGCTGGTCCTCATAAGCCGTCTTTAACTCCTGGGCCGCGTCCTGCAGACTGGCGGCTGCAAAAACGGTTATTTCAACCGGGGCAACCGTATTCTGATTGGGAATTGTTTTTTCCGCGCACCCTCCCAACAGTACTGCCATAATAAACAATAAGCATAGTGCCGCTACTTTACGCATTTCTAATCCCCCTCAATAAATTAATCAGCGTTTTTACCCTCCTTTCCACAAAGTTTTACGTTTGCCAACCCCTCACTGTACAAGCAAGAGGTCCCCTAACACAACTTAACATGACTAGTTTGAATAAAATACGACATAATCATGCTTAACATAACATAACATGACTCGGCTAAAAAGTCTATAATGTGATAAAATATGTTCATCCCTGGAGGTGATTAAAGATGTCGGACAGCCATTTACTGACCCCAGTTGAAGTGGCGGCTATTCTCAAAATAAAAAAGAACACGGTATATGAAATGGTAAAGCGCGGTGACCTGCCCGCCTTCCGAATTGGGCGTAAATTACGCATACCCGGCGAGGCTATTGCTGATCTGCAGCAAAAAGGGATCCCCTTTATGACTAACCTTAACACTTCTGAGTCACAGGGCAGCCTGGCGCCGCCCAGGCCATATGCTTTAAACGCTGTTGACACCGGCAGTCTGGTGATCTGCGGGCAGGATATTGCGCTGGACCTTTTGACCCGGTACCTGGAACGTCAGATCAACAGCCTGCAAGTGTTGCGCAAGCATGTGGGCTCTATTCCCGGCTTGATGGCTCTGTATGAAGAAAAAGCCCATCTGGCGGCCATTCACCTCTGGGATAGTGACAGCGACTCCTATAATATACCCTACGTACGCCGGCTACTGCCCGGTATTCCCGCGGTCATTATTCATATCGCCTGCCGCCAACAGGGGTTTTATGTTCAAACCGGAAATCCTTTGCATATCAACTCCTGGCAGGATTTGAGCAGACCGGATATAACCCTGGTTAACCGTGAGCCGGGTTGCGGCACCAGAGTTCTTCTGGATGAGAAGATACGTGAATTGGGAATGGACCGCACCCAAATCAACGGTTATAATACCCGGGTTTACTCCCATCTTGAAGTGGCCAGCAATGTGGCCCGCGGTCTCGCCAATGTGGGCCTGGGCAATCAGAAAGTCGCTCTTCAGGTCAGGGAGGTTGAATTTGTGGGGTTGCAGGAAGAAAGATACGAATTGGTGATTCGTGAACAGGATTTAAGTGACGCCAGAATCCAGTGCGCCCTATCTATTCTGCGTTCGGAGTCGTTCAGAAGGGAATTGGAAGGATTGGGCGATTACAATACGGCTGAAATGGGCAATATGATAGCTCGTACATAAAATAATAGTCCCGGCATCCTTGATTGCGCGCAGCGAAGCGGGATTTTTGAGGTGGCGGGATGGGAGCGCTGCATAGCCCGATTAAACCGGCGCTAAGCTGGCTGGATCAATCCGGGCCAGCCCGGTCTATGAAAAATAAGGGAAGCACTGCCCCAATAGCTGTTTTTTAACCTCAGCGCTATGATGGCATCCCCGTCAAGAGACAGCGCTTCCCTGATCACGGTGGCAACACAAGTTTTTTCAACAGTCGCATGCTTTTTATTACAGCGCCTGCAGCACTTTGTAGAGCACCACGGCGGCTTCCGCCCGGGTGGCATAATCCCGCGGCGCAAACCGGCCGCCGTCGCGCCCCGCCATCAGTTTGGCCTGCACCATGGCCGCTACCGGCATCCGGGCCCATGAGGATATGGACTCCTGGTCGGTCAGGCCGCTAAGCACTTGGCCGGCCTCAGCTTCGTTCATAGCGCCCGCCTGCCCTTTTTGTTCGAGCAGCCGCGCCAGCATGGCCGCCATCTGCTCTCTGCTCACCGGGTCGTGGGGGGCGAAAGCGCTCTTATCGTTTCCGAAGGCGATGCCATTGGAGACGGCTATATCCACTGCCTCCCGATACCAGGCGTTCTCCGGCACATCGGCAAATGAGACCTGCGCTGCAGGCTGAACACTCAAACCCGCCATACGGGTGACGATGGCGACAAACTCGGCTCTGGTGATCCGGGCGTCAGGCGAAAACAGATTGTCCCCCAGACCGGCCACATAGTTGTTGGCGGCCATAAACTCGATTTCTTTTTGCGCCCAATGCCCGTCAATATCGGTGAAAGAGGCATTGGTCTGCAGTAAGGCGTATTTGCCGAAATGATCTGCCTTAAAGCTGATGGCCCCGCCGGCTGCGTCATAGCTGCCGCCCACGCATTCCCATTGGCCGGCTTCGTTATAACGGTAGGCCGCAACCCGGCCTGCCGCCGCCGTGTCCCGAAATCCTCTCGGAACCGTCAGTACGATGCTGCAATCCGGTAATTGCTTAATCTTTTGCGGCTTTTGCTCCTGATCGATTACCACCACATCGAGTTCATAAATATCTCCCGCCAGTTTCAACTTGCCAGTAGGCTGTATTTGATTTTGAACGGCCCAACTGCTCAGTTTTTCGGCGCTGATTTTTAGTTGGGCCGCATCTGCCGAAACTAACCCGGCCATGTTGAGGCTGCTGGGGGACAGAATAAACTGCGCTCCCTGTATATGGACGGACAGGGGTTTAGCGGCGTTCGATATCCGGTTTAACTGGTCTTTTGACAGCAATAATGAAGTTTTGAGGCTGTCCGCCTGCAATACCACCGCACCGGCGAAGCCAGCCTTTTCAATGGCAGCATCCAGGGCACTGCCGCTGACTACGGCCGGCTGTCCGCTTGCTTCCCCGGGAATCCCGGTTGAATTCTGTTGCAGTTTCAGAACATCGTCCCACGGGGGCGGGAGCTGCCCCATGCCGTAGGCGTAATACCAGACGATTTTATCGCCATCCTCGATCGCACAAGCCTCTGCCATTTTGGTGGCGATCTGGTCGTTGACGGCATACATCCACCCACCGCCTCCGGTGCTGGGCACATCGAGAATAGAATCCACACACATGCCCCAGGACCAGGTGGAAGCATGGCTGGGTATCCCGGAGGCTACCAGCGCCCCCAATACGGTAGCTCCCCATTGGCTGTCGCTTTCGAGCCCGACCTCGATTGGAGCGAGCAGCAAATCGCCATGCTCGCCGACAACCGCCATGGTCACTTTCATCTGTGACGGTTTATCTGCCGGCGGGCTGACATTGCTTACCGGTTGAGCAGCGGCAGAAGCCTGGGCTGCTGTATCCAGAAACCAGATGGCGCCCATATCATTTTTGTCTTTGCCGAAACTCCCATCAGGATTTAGCGCATGATTGCTCAGGTAATCAACCCCGCTCCTGTCGCCGCTGCTTTTCCAGGAGGCCGGATCCATTCCCAGGGCCTTTAAAGTCAGAATCACTTCCGCAGTATCGATGAGCGGATCGTCCATTCCCGGATAACCCGCCACAAAGCTGCCGTCATCCTGCTGCTGATTTTTCAGCCAGTTCATACTATTTTGAATGGCGGCCTGAACCACGGGATCTTTCTGGTCGGGATCCAGGTAATGAAGCGCTCTTATGGCTTTGGTCGTAACCAGCAAATCAGGATAATAGCTGCCCATGGTAAACCCCCAGCTGTGGATGTCGTTTCCCTGGGCAGTATTCTGCTGTCCCAAAATATATTGCCTGGCTTGCGCAGTATTGATCTGGTTGATCAACCCGACCCGGCCCAGCAGGTCAAAAGCGGGAATGTTGTAAAAAATACTGCTGTCAAATCCCGTCTCAGTCTGCCGGGCTTTTAATATTTGCAGCAGCGGGTCGGCCAGGTCGCTGCGCTGCAAGGCTTTAGCCGCCGCCAGGTCCTGGGCCAAAAGTTTGGCGGAACAATGACCGGCGTTGCTTATGTCGCCGGATATGGTGCTGCTGACCGCCTCCCGGAAATTTTTCCCTTTATATGTCCAGGAGCCGATATCAATTCCTTTTTCGGTCAAAATATAAAAGGCATAAGATCCTACCCCGTCGTACTCGGTGTTTTTTATGCCGTTTTTTTGATAATCATTTTTCAGGAACTGTACCGCCTTATTCTCCAACGAATCGGCCCCATAAGCGGAAACCACCGGCGCTAACATCGCAGCCGCGATGAGTATGGCCAGGAATAAACTCAGTTTGGCAAATCTCTGTTTGAGTATGTACATTTTTCCCCTCTTCTCCTTTTAAAAATTGGTGAAAATCGGGCTGGAAAAACCCAGCTTGCCGTTTTCATGGGTCACCTTGACCACATACCAGTGGGCCCCTGCTCCCGGAATGACCCGGGGGCGCCACTCGGCGGCGGTTCCGTTAACCTCCTGGACAGCGATGCTGTGACCGCCGTCGGTTATCAGGCTTAAGCCGGCTATGGGATTGATATCGTCTACAGCCAGAATTTCGAGGTTTAAAGGATCACCTGGACTAATATCCAGCACGCTGCCCATCCAATGCCCGTTGCCCTTTACCGTCAGCTGCAAGCTGCGGCTTTCGGTGGAGTAAATCCGCCGCTCCCGCAAAGCCCTGAAAAATTCATCTGTAGTCAGGCGGTCGGCCACAACCACAGTCAGATTATCCGCGTCGCCCCAGTTGGCGGCGTGATTGTCCTGTACATTGACGGCGCCCACATGCCAGCCCTTGTCCAGGGCCTTATAATAATATTCTTCGAATCTGGTGTAAGCATGGGGAATGAGGCCGTTTCCCGTTTCAATCAGGTTGATCACCCGGTCGGCATGCTGTGAATAGGCCAGATTGTCGAAGGAAGTGTCAGGCCAACCGGGATGATTGAACTCGGCCACCGCTCCCGGCTGTTTGGCCAGCCAGGCATAGAACTCCTCCAGAGTGGTCATGGTGCTTACGGCTTCAACGTATTTGTCGGTGTTTAAAACATTGATATGCCCCAACTCGGGAAAAGTCATCTCAAAACCCCGCAAAGCCAGAAAGTCTTTATGGGTATTGTTAAAAGCCCGGGCCATATCGGCAGTCCGGCTCCATTCCGATCCGGGCTGAGCGGTAAACTCTTTGCCGGCGGGATCGTAGCGGTCTCCTTCAAGGTATTGGGAATGGTCCGTTACCGCCAGGAAATCCAGCCATTCATTATAGGCGTATTCATAAGCTTCCGCCGGAATACCCTGACCGTCTGAATAAGAAGTATGGCTGTGGAGATTGCCGTAATAGAAATGGGGCTGGGAGGATAATTGCCCGTCAATGACAAAAAACCAGGAATATTGCTGATTCTGCCCGCTGACGTCGCTGACCGCGATGGTGACGTCATGCTCACCATAAGAAAGATCCGCATCGGGGGTAAAAGCAAGCCGTCCTTTTTGAACTGCCGGGTCAAAATCCAGCTGTGCGGATGCGGTAACATTTTCCCCGTCCAAAGTAATAGTAATAGACGCTGGATTGAGGTCCGCTCCTCCTTTTGCCAATAATGCGCTGATCGTCGGGGTGCGGTCAAAAGTAAAAGCCATATTTCCGGGTCGAACACCGTAAATTATGGGCGGGTCCGCCACAGCCGCCCGGGTTTTTGGGGGTGAGCCCCAACTCCCGGCAGGAATAATCAGGACATTGACAATAAACATGATGAGGAGAAAAACCAAACAGCGCCGGCGCCCCTTAAACCAATATCCGGTTGACATTCTGCTATAACCTCCTTGTTCACACCAAACCTCTGACCAGAAATTCAATTTCGTTTTCTTTCAAGTCCTCCAGCTCATAATAATCCGCTTTCATGGCATGTGCTATCTTGGCGGCGATGCCGAGTTTAATAAAGTGCTTTTCCGTATCGATGACCAGCGCCTTGATCCCTTCGGCGGCAATTTTCCCCGCCAGCTCCAGAGCTTCATGAACCGGATTACCGCCATGAACGGCGGCGTTGGCCCTGCCATCGGTGACCAGCACAATCAAAGGCACCATATCCGGGTCCTTAAGCCTGGCCGCCTTAATGATTTCATAGCTTTTATAGAGTCCGCTGGCCAGAGGGGTTTTCCCTCCGGTGGGCAGGTCGATCAGCATTTTTTGAGCCAGATCCACGCTTCTGGTTACGCCCAGCAGAAGCTGGGCAGCATTTTGGCGAAAGGTGATCATACCGACTTTATCGCGTTTCTGATAGGCATCATTCAAAAGTGACAGGATGGCGCCTTTCACCGCCTTCATCCGTTGTTTTACCCCCATGGAGCCGCTGGCGTCGACCACGAATAGAATGGTGCTGCCGGTGCGTTTTTCCCGGACTTTTTCCCGCAAATCCCCATGATTGATTACTACCGCCAAACCGTTTTTGCCCCTGGATCTCTGGAACGGCGCCGCCGCCCGCAAAGTGGCGTCAAAGGCGATATCCCTGATTCTGCCGTGGGGAAAGGTGCAGCGGATATATCTGCCCTGCAGGGCATGGGTCGCGGTGCGGCTTCTTTTTCCGCTTCCCAGGCGCTTTTTCCTATCCGCCGGTTTGATTTCGATGGGTTTGACCTGGAAGATCTCTCCCGGGGCTTCGATTTTTTCCTGACCACTGGCGTTGGGCAGCTGAGGGGGATCATCGCCATTCCCTTCATTCTCAGCCGCTTCTCCCTGTCGGTGATCGGAGCGGGCGTCCTCCTGAGTCGAGGGTTCTTCATCTGCCGGTTCGGCCTCTTCAGGCAGATCAGGGCCGGGATGGTCCTGATCCGGAGCAGGGCTGCCGTCCCGGGGAAGGTCCTCCTGGAATGACATTTCCGGCGGCGGCGCCGGCTTGACCCGATGGGGCAGAGCCAGCTCAGCGGCCTGTTTAATATCGTCAATGCCGATGTCGGTGCGGTTGTTCCAGGCGGCTATGGCCCTGGCGGTTTCGATCACGGCAATTTCCGCCCGGTTTCCTGCGCAATGGCCTTCTATGGCAAACTGCGCCGCCATCTTCATGGTATTGTCCGATACTTGGACCAGGGGCAGCAGGCCTTGGGCGGCGGCAATTCTAGCTGCCAGTTTTCCGGTCTCATCCTGCCACTTTTCCAGGTATTTGATCCGGCCGCTTTCATATTCCAACCTTCTGCGTATGATTTCTTTTCTCTCCCGGACATCATGACTCCCCCGGGCCTCTACATACAGCCCGAAGCGGTCCAGAAACTGCGGTCTTAAGCCGCCTTCCTCGGGATTCATGGTTCCCACCAGGACAAAGCGGGCGGGATGACTGCAGGATATGCCTTCCCGCTCCACCCGGTTGACATGCGAGGCGCTAACTTCCAGCAGGCAGTTGACAATATAATCGCTCAGCAGGTTGACTTCGTCCACATACAACAGATTGCCGTCGGCCCGGGACAATACCCCGGGTTCAAAGCGGCGCCGGCCTTCCTTGATGGCTTTTTCCAGATCAATGGCGCCTATTAAGCGATCCTCGGTTATATTCAAGGGGAGGTCCACCACCTCCATGTCCGCTGTCAAGGCTGCCAGACCTCTCGCCAGGGTTGATTTGGCGGTGCCCTTTTCACCGCTGATCAAGACCCCGCCAATGGCAGGATTGATTACGTTCAACAGCAAGGCTTTTTTTATCTGATCCTGCCCGAGAACCGCGCAAAATGGGAAAACACTGTCATAACCCAATGAACCCGCCCCCTTTCTTTAAAAAGATTACCCCCGGCGCCATTCACATCGGCTTTAACGGGAGGTCTGGCGCGATGATTCCTCCACCACGATATGTATCACCAGCGTGATCCAGGCTTGAATACTGTCTTCGATCCCGGGGCCGGTGATCATGATAGGAGACATTCCGAAGTGAGCGGCAGCCAGGGCCAGCAAAGCATTGCCGGCCTCAATGGTTTCTTCGGCGGACAACAATCCCCAGTTCCATTGATCCAGCAAATGTGCGTAGAGGGAGGTATAGGTTACCAACTGCGAATTACCATCGATGCGATACAGAGTATTCATAAACACCGCTTCGATATTTCCTCCCCCATAATAGGCCATGTACTGCTGCCACAATACTTCTTCTGTGGCGCCGAAACGCTTCATGCGCTGCAGGGCGCTGTGCTGTGAGGCCGCGGACAAATCGTTCTGCCGCAGCAAGGCTTCTTTGACCGCTTTTTTCACTGCCACACCGATAAGTTCACCCAACTTGGAATGCTTGCCGGCGCTGAGCAAATACAACGGCGACTCCGGATTGGCGATGACGATGGTCTGGTCGGTGCCTGAGCCGGTGGCCAAACCGTCGGAATAATTGCTGCCCACCACGAGTTCCTGCAAAGCTGCGGTTTTAGCCTCGGTGCAGGTGACCAGGGCCCGGGCCAGTATGCCCGCGGGGAGATCGGAATCAATCACCAGCATAATGTTGATGGTGCCTGGTTTATAGAGCACATCTTTTCCCAGCGGCTGAAAATAATGGGCCGGATCCCCTACCCGGCCGCCGTTCACCTCCACCCCCCCGGTCACTATCGCCGTCACCGTCAAGTTCTGGTAGGATTCGGTTTGAATGGCCACATTGTCCATGGAAGCCGCCGTGCCCATCCCGGAAACCGCAGCGGGCTCAAGACCGGCCTGCCTGGCAACTCCCCGCATATATTCAAGGTAGTCGGCAATACTGGTCATCACCCCGTCATAATCCGTGTTATGATTGAAAACCGCAGTGAGATTTTCATGATAACCCCCGTTCAGCAGAGATGTGCTCAGGATTTTGCGGGGTTTTTCAAATCTTATGACAATGGTTTTATCGCGGCGGCAAACCGCATCTCCGGTCGTAAGGGTGCAAAGTTTCATAGCATCCCACCTCCAATCAGGGTACTTTTTATACAGCCATTACGGTAAACTCGTCCGATTCCGGGCACTGCCGGCGGCAATCCCAATCAAAGAGCAGAATGGCCGGTTCCCCGCTGTAGGTAAACCAGGTGATGCCATCAGCGACCACCGCGCTCTGTGCCGCTCTCAAATCCAATATTTCATGGCAGCCGGTCTGATTGCATACCCACACCGGCAGACCGGAAGCCTGGGAGCACTTTTCCCAGCTGTCCCCCGGGCCGCATACCCCCGGAGGCCAGGCCGCCGGCACAATAATGACCTCGGCCCCGCATTCTTTTAAAATCACAGCGTTTTCAACAAACCAGACATCGGCGCAAATCAATATCCCCGCCGTCATGTCCGGACACGCCACCGGCTGCAACACCTCGCCCAGGGTCAACCAGGCTTCGGCGCCCACGCCATGCGAACGCATTTTACGGTGTCTGCCCAGGATCCGCCGGTGCGGGCCCAGCACCACACAGCTGTTGTATGGTTTTCCGCTGACAGCGTCCTTTTCGGCGCAGCCCAGAAATAAAGTCAGTCCGTGGCGGGTTGCCAGCTCACCCAACACCTGGAGGGAGGCGCCGGGCTGCACCGGCACCTCACCGGCGATCCCATCCGCAGCGAAGAAATATCCCTGCAGCGCTATTTCCGGGGTGATGATCCAGCTGGCGCCTTGCTCGGCGGCCATTTGAATCGTCCTCTCCAGCAGCCTGAGATTTTTCTCCTCCGGTCCCCCGCTTAAATCCAGATGCAACAGTGCCACTCTCATATCTTTCTCATTCCTCTCTGTTCTCCTCATACCACCGTATGCAAGCCCGTTTCAAGGCACATTCCCCGTCATAAGCCCGGTTTCTGCATCCCGACCCATACCAGCGGGAGAAACAGCCTCCGCCGCACCATTGGAAATCAGGGCATGCCCGGCAAAAGGACATGCTGTTTTGAATCATTGCGGCAACCTCCCGACGGCGTTTTTTATCGATGCCTGCGGCTGTGTCCCCCAGCCGGAAGCGTTCATCTCCCACCAGGGAAGAACAGGCATAAATGCCACCCCGGGCGTCTACGAAGGCAGCTTCCCCGTTCATGGCGTAGCAATGGGCGAATCCCCGGGCACTTCCTTGGGCCAGATGTTCTATTCGCTCCAGCTGGGCAATCAGCATCTTTTGGCCGGTGCGCTGCTCCATTTGCCGGGCGGTTTGCAGTGCGCCCCACACCCCCCGGGCGATGGCTTCCGCCCGCGGGGCCTCCAGTTGACCTCCCCGCCCCTGCCCGCGCAGCAGATCAAAGCCGATACGGCGTACATTGCCCAGATAATAGGCCATTTCCACCAGTCCCTTCAGCTCGGCCACATTGTCCTCAACCACCACACAGGTCAAACCGATCTCCACGCCCTGACCGGCCAGATGTTGAATCCCATGCAGGATATGCCGGAAACTTCCTTCTCCCGTCGCCAGGCAGCGCAGCCGGTTATTT
>NZ_DCEA01000119.1:1154-1970 GCF_002316705.1 Syntrophomonas sp. UBA1041 | reverse complement strand
CAGGCAGCGCAGCCGGTTATTTACCGCCGGCCTGCCGTCCAGGCTCACCCCGATGCCCACCCGGGCCTGGCGCAAAAAGTCTACCCGGCCGTGGTTGAACAAAGAGCCGTTGGTTTGAACCTGCATAATGGCGGGTATGGACTGCTGCTGCACATAAAGCACGATCTTTTCCATGACATCAAAAGCCAGCAAAGGCTCGCCTCCGCTGAATTGTAAAATAAACGGCTCTCCGCTTTGCGCCGCCAGATTCACGGCCCGCACCGCAGTAGAAAACGGCATGGTCTCCCGGGGATGCTGGTGGGCGTAACAATATTTGCAGGCAAAATTGCAGCGTCCGGTCAGGCTCAAGACCAGCATTTTAATCCCCTGGCTATCTTCCATCGCCGATTTCTTCCAGTTCCCCTTCGATAGAAAGGTAGAGTTCCTGAAGTTCTTGTTCAGTTTGTTCATCGGCCTGCCACAACCCCCGTTGCGCCGCTTCCAGCAGTTTTTCAGCAATGCGCTGCAAGGCCCAGGGATTCACTTCCTGCATCCACTGCCGCATATCCTCGTCCAGAGCGTATTTACGCGCCAAACCCTCATACATCCAGTCTTCCATGACATTGCTGGTGGCGTCCCACTCGTAGCAATGCGCCACATAGCTGGCCAAATCGGCCGCGCCTTTATACCCGTGCTGCTTCATCCCTTCAATGAACTTGGGATTCATGGTTTCTCCCCGAAACAAACGTTTCACTTCTTCACTGACGCTGCGCATGACCACCTTGCTGCGGTCGGAACTGTCTCCGCAATAGGAGCGGGGGGCCTGGCCCTTTAAGC
>NZ_DCEA01000119.1:0-1018 GCF_002316705.1 Syntrophomonas sp. UBA1041 | reverse complement strand
GCGGCAATCATGCCGCCATGATAGGCATTGTAGTCGTCCGAACTCAACATGCTGATTTCCCGGTTGTCTTCATTTTGAATGGTCACATCCAGACTGCCCATGCGGCGGCTGAAGGCTTCCGGCACATACTTGCCCTTGCCCCGCCCATAAGCGTGCCCGCCCCAGCGTACATATACCCTGGCCAGATCGTCCACAGTCTCCCAGTTTTTCTCTTCCAAAACGTCGCTCACCCCGGCGCCGTAAGTCCCGGGCGGATCGCCAAAAATGCGGTAGGCGGCCTCCTCCCGGGCCTGCTCCCGGTCCATGCCCTGCTGCACCATAGCGGCTACATCGGCAAACACATGTTTACGCACATAATTGATTTCCGGCCCTTCATCCAAATTGAGCACCATGTCCACCGCCTTTTCCAGCCAGGCCACGGCGCTGGGCATGCTGTCGCGGAAGAATCCGCTGATTCGGGCTGTCACATCAATGCGGGGACGCTGCAATTCTTCCATGGGGACCACTTCTATATCCACCACCCGGTCCATGCCCCGCAGCCGCACCGGGCGCACCCCCAGCAAATACAGGAATTCCGCTATGCACTGACCATGGCTGCGCATGTTGCTGGTGCTCCATAAGACGATCCCTACACTTTCCGGGTAGCGGCCTTCTTCATCCAGATAGCGTGCAATAATGCTGTCGCCCATGCTTTTGCCGATCTCCCAGGCGGCCGGAGTGGGCAGATTGCGGGGGTCGACACCGTAGAAATTGCGCCCCGTGGGCAATATGTCGGCCATGCCGCTGGTGGGCGCTCCACCCGGTCCCGGCTCAATATAGCGCCCTTCCATGGCGCCCAGCAGATGGGTGATTTCCTGGCGGGTTTTCTCCAGATTGGGAACCAGGGTATCGCAAATGTAGCCGGTGCATTCCACCAGCCGGCCGGCCAGGGGCGGTGCAATCGCCTGAGCCCAGGGAAGCTCTAAAACACAGGCCGCCTCGTCAACACAAAAGCCCTGTTCCGCCAGGCACTGGATAA
>NZ_DCEA01000110.1:0-18311 GCF_002316705.1 Syntrophomonas sp. UBA1041 | reverse complement strand
CGCTCAATCAACGTACTATTTGTACGCCTCAATCGCGGGCCTATTTCAGGCCTTGCCCTTCGCTTCCGTCGCCCGCTCTGCTGTTTTTGCTTGGACGCAAGTGGAGCCGGGTTTTGAAAAACTGCCCCGGTCTTAAAACGCTCCTGCCTGTCTCCAGACGCCACAGATTATTTGAAAAGCCACAGCGGTAGAGGTAATCTAAAAGAGATATTTTGCATAATTTAGATAATGTGCGGACAAGGGGATAAGACATGAGAAAAAAAGTTGTAAAAATAGCGCCGTGTGTATATCAGGTGGGAGGCGGAAGACTATCTGATGCCGAGGATTGTCTGGTTTATCTGGTGGAAGCACCCGGTTCATCCTGCTTGATTGATACCGGAGCAGGGGGCAGCGTAGCTCAGATCATGGATAATATGGCGTACAGCGGGTTAAACCTTGATTACATCAAAACGATTATTGTGACCCACGGGCATATCGACCATATCGGCGGGCTTGAGGCTTTCAAGGATATCCTGGGAGCGAAAGTCATTGCCCATCGCCTGGAACTGCCGGCTATAGAAGAAGGCCGGCCCGAGCTTACCGCTGCCGCCTGGTATGGGGTGAAGTATCGGGGAGTCAAGGTGGACCGGGTTATTTGCGGCGACGAAACCGTGATGATTGGGGATTTGGCCCTGCATTGCGTCCATACCCCGGGACACACCCCGGGAAGTATCGCGGTCTATGTGGATATCGATAAACAGCGCATTCTGTTCGGCCAGGATATACATGGCCCTTTTACCAAAGAGTGGGGTTCTGACAAGGTGCAGTGGAAGAAATCCATGGAAAAGCTCCTGGCTTTAAATGCGGATATTCTCTGCGAGGGGCATTTTGGCATTTATTCGCCTGCCGGCGCGGTTAGCGAATATATTCAGGGTTATTTGCACCGCTTCAGCCGCTAGATAAACTGGCCGGGCTGGATTTGTAGCATATAAATAATCGGAATTGGAATTTACCGCATCGATACGGTCTAAGGCCGCCATGCGCTGCCGTAAAGCGCGGGGCGGGGCGGAATTATGCCGTTCAGGGCCTTGCTGCTCCAGTTATCGCCACGGTTCATACCAGTAATAATCGACAGTTTTGATGCCGAATTCCCCAGCGCTGCGATCGCTGTAATAATTGCCGCGTCCCAGGAAGACATCAATCCAATAAGGGGTGGCGCCATAGCGCCCGTAATATATATCCCCGGTATCGAAGACTTTGAAGGCTGACATTTCACGGCCCTGTACAGTGATGGGTTCCTCCAGATATATCATGGTTCCATAGGGGATAATGGGTTTGCGCGGATCTACACCCGGATAAATAGGGTGAACAGCAACCCCGCCGATATAATAGCTGCCGCCGCTGGATGGCCGCACTCCCCCGTATTCTAAATAGGCGGTGGATTTTTGATCTTTAACCGAGAATTTGACGTACCAATCGGTTTCGGCCTGTCGCTCCTCCGGCACCGTCTGCGGCTTCTGCGGCACTTCCGCCGGAGGTTTTCTCCCCATCGTGAACCACAGCGTCACCAGAATTATTACCACAGATAATGCCATTGCCAAGAGCCTGGTCCAGTCTCTTTGATTATCCTGCACCTTTTACCTCACCTCCTGTTAATTAAAATTAATTTGCACCAAAACAGAGGCGAATATGAAAGCCGCAGCTTAAGGCACATATTAGCAAATCCACCGCTTATGCTATAATTAACCTTATCAACAAATGAGGAGGAATCATTGTGGCTGTAGTAAATGCCGGCATTGACGAAAAGTTATGCGATTATCTGAGCAGATCGCTTAAAGACACCCTTTACTATCAGCTCCTGGGTTTGGAACTTGTGCGACTGGGTCCAGGTTTATCTGAATTTGAAGTCGTGACCGCAGAGAAGCACTGCAATCCGCTGGGATTAGTGCATGGCGGGCTGATTATCTCGCTGGCAGACGCAGTCATGGGCAATGCGGTTCGCTCCCTGGGGATAACCGGGGTTACGGTAGACCTTTCCGCTTCAGTGATTACCTCGGTACCATTGGGCTCAAAGCTTCGGGGCACCGGCAAAGTGGTGCGGGCGGGTAAAAACATGATCTTCGCTGAAGCCGAAATTTGGTGTGATGATCGCATTGTAAGCGATGCCCGAGGCACCTTATTCAATAGAGGCCCCATCAATTACAAATAGGACAGGTCGGTCACAATGAGCAAACAGTTGATTAAACTAGATGATTATGGCCTTTTAACCTTCAGCACCACCACACAGGCCTTGAAGGCGGAAAAGGTCTTGCATAGGTCCGGGGCTGAATACCTGGTGATTCCCATCCCCCGGGAGATATCTGCCAGCTGCGGGCTGGCGGTGAAAACCCGCCTGGAAAGCCTGGCCGCCCAGCGGGAGTTGCTGCAAAACGAACAGGTCAGGGTGGAAGCAGCCTACCATATAAGACCCCAGGGCAAGGCCTGGGAAGTGATTCCTATCGAATAGTCTATGAATGGAATGCGCTGCGAGCTTAAGCACGGCCGTTGGCGCCAGGCCAACACCTCCATAATGATACCGCGGTGGCAGCGTTTTACTGAAACCGGTGGCAGGAGAGAACGCCTTTCAAAGGAGTATTCTGGCTCATGAGCTTTAACCGCGAGGCCGTGGCTGCCTATTTTCGGCCCGGCGGAGCAATGGAACAGCACATCAAACAATACCGGCGCCGTGATGAACAGGTAAAGATGGCTGAGGCGGTGGCCGATGCCTTTGCCAACCGGGAATTCCTGGTAGCCGAAGTGGGCACCGGGGTGGGGAAATCCTTCGCTTATCTGGTGCCGGCGATTCTGTGGACTCTGGAAAGCGGTGAAAAGGTGGTGGTCTCCACCCGCACCCGGGCTTTGCAAGAGCAATTGACCGAACATGACATCCCCGATCTTAAGTATATTCTGGGTTCCGGTTACTCTGTTGCAGAGGCCAAAGGCCGAGAAAATTACCTGTGCTGGAACCAGTATATGAGCATCCTGGCCGGCAAACAGAAGCTTGATGACGAGCAGGAGAGATTTATAACCGCGGTCTTGTCATGGGCGGAGAGCACTGAAAGCGGTGATCGAAAAGAACTGGGGCTGCCCGGGGAGCTTATGCGGCACTGGGGTCTGTTGGCCGCCAACCGGCGCAGTTGTGCCCGTGAACTCTGCCCTTACCGTGAAAAATGCTTCCGTTTAAAAATGTTAAAGCGCCTGGAAAAGGCTGATTTATTGATAGTCAATCATTCTCTGCTGCTTTCGGACCTTTTGGTTGATAACAGCATCCTGCCGGAATATCATTACCTGATTATTGACGAGGCCCATACCTTCGAGCGGGAATCTTTTGACAAGCTGTCGGCGGTGTTCTCACTTGAAGAGTGCCGGGATATCCTGCGGCTGTTGTACAGCAAGGAACGCAGGCACGAGCGCGGCTACCTGCAGTATCTCAAAGGCCGCTATCCCAACCTGATGGCCGCTTTAAACGAGCTTTCCACCATGGTCTACCGTTGCGGAGAGTATTTAGAAGCCTGTTTTGCCGCGATTAAAGCCGTAAAAGTCCGGGATGATCATGCCCGGGTCCTGGAACACCAGGATTTCCAAAGCCGGTGGTTTGCTGAGCTGATCGACAATTATACCGGCTGGCAGCACTTGATGAACCTCTTGATTCACCGTCTTGCCGAGCTCAAAGCGGAGCTAAACGGGATGGAGGAGGAAGTGGAGATCAATGCGGTGATTCAGTTGCTCAGGGAAGGATCGGAAAATGCCTTTATGGTCATGGAAGAGTCCCCTGACAGGCCGGATACGCTTTGCTGGGTGGAGTTTCAAGATGGTCAGCCGGTAAGACTGTCATCTTCCAGTATCCGCATCGGGGAGCTTCTGCATCAGCGATTGTTCAGCAAATTGGAGTCCCTGGTGATGGTTTCGGCAACCCTGACCATTGAGGACTCGTTCAGCTACTTCATCGAAAAGAATGGGCTTAACTGCCTGGACGACCGCGATCGGGTACAGACCTTACTGCAGTACTCCCCTTTCGAGTATGATAAGCAAGCCCTGCTTTTGTCGCTTTACGATATGCCTGATCCGACCTCGGCCGGTTTCCCCAAGGCCGTAGCCAATGCCTTGAAGGATATTCTCACCGTCACCCAGGGCCGCACCATGGTCTTGTTCACCTCGCGCAAAGAGCTGCGCCAGGCCTCCAAAGACTTGCGGGATTGGGCCGATGAACAAGGACTCTGCCTCCTGGTGCAGGGTGAGGATGGAGAATTCAAGCGCCTTATGGAGTTGTTCATCGAGGCTCCCAATACTGTATTGATGGGATTGGAGACCTTTTGGGAAGGGGTCGATCTCAAAGGGGAGGTTCTGCAAACCCTGGTTATGGTACGCTTGCCCTTCCGTTCCCCGGCCGACCCTTTCTGCAGTGCCGGCGACCGTTATTTCCGGCTGCAAAGACGCAGCAGTTTTCAGGGCTTCATGCTGCCCGATGCTGCGGTCCGCTTTAAGCAAGGCGCCGGGCGCTTGATCCGCAGTGAAAGCGACCGCGGACTATTGATCGTTCTGGACGCCCGTCTGGCCAACCGCTCTTATGGCCGGGTATTCAAAAACAGTATTCCCATCAAAAAGGTAGTCAGCCTTAAAAGAGCCGAATTGCCCGCTTTTCTGGCTGGAACCGGCACCGCTTATTTGACCCCGTCCTAAATATTTGTCACCTTTTTTAACAGACAATCATACAATACCAGAAAAGGTAGTGTTTATTTTAAGGAGGCAAAAACAAGTGCGGGTATATTACTTTAGGCTCCCGGGTTTCCTGCGCAATCTTTTGATGAAGATATGGGGTTAATGGTTGGGGATAAAATGAAGAGTCGCAATGGTTTAGAGATCGGACCTGACCGGGAAACGGCAGGTACCGCTACAGTCTGTAAAAAGACGGCCAGCGGAGCCGGGTGAGTCGGCTTTGCTGGCTGTTTTCTGGTTTTTCCATCGTAGGGATTTTCTAAGAATTGTTGCTCAGCCCGATGCCCAGGATGCCGCCCAAAGCCCCGGATGCCAAACAGAGCAAAAGGTTGTAAAGTGAACCTTTTAAACTGAGTAAGCCGGGACTGATGGCCACAGTTGCAATGAGCATAAGGATAAAGATCATCACCCCGAAATTCAACCCCCTGACCAGACCCCGGCTGGCACGAACCTTGGCAACATAGGCCGCTCCTGTAAAAACGCCTAGGGCCAGGATCAACTGGGCCATAAGCCCAAACAGCTCCTCCGACAGGTTGGTATAATACACAACCACAGCAGCAGCCGCTGCCAGGAGCAGCGATAATAGAATCGCCCGGGCCAGTCCATTCAATTCAATGCTTAAATTTTTCCACACCTCTTTCCACCTCCTTGCTGCACCTTATGAGATTTTTGCTGTGAATATTACTGCTAAGCGCAAATCCGCTGGTAATTATTTCAACTGGCCGGAATAGCCCGTAAATTCCATTTGGGGACGGCGTCCGGCCCCGGCTGTCACTCAAAAAAATCCTAATCCGGCCGTTTACCACATAAGAATTATTATTATGGGTTAAGCGGCCGGGGGAATGAAGGTGTTTGATAATGTAATATTTATGAGCGTTGCGGCGGGATTCTGCACTACCGTCGGGGCCCTGGTGCTTTTTATGAAGCGCAATTGGAGCAACCGCAGCCTGGCCGTTTTTCTTGGCCTGGCTTCGGGCGTAATGGTGGCGGTAGTGTTGCTGGATATGTTGCCATCCGCTCTGTTGAGCAGTCCTAAAGCCGCTTTGGGGGGCATTCTGCTGGGCGTCGCCGCCATCTTTTTCTGTGATCTCTGGCTGGGAAAAAAGATGAAGGGGCCGGAGACTTTGCTGGGACTTGGTTACCTGATCATGCTGGGGATAGCCATGCATGACCTGCCTGAGGGCATGGCCATCGCTATGGGCGGGGAACTTAAGGCGCGCACCGGCATGGTGATCGCCCTGGCCATTGCTATACATAATATTCCTGAGGGCATGGCTATAGCCGCCCCCTTGCTGATGGGGGGGCAGCGCCGCCTGCGCATTCTGCTGGAGACGGCTGCCATAGGCCTGATCACTCCGCTGGGGACTGGCGCCGGAAAACTGGGCATAGCTATGGTGCCGCAGTTATTGCCCTGGCTGTTAGGCTTTGCTTCGGGCATAATGCTCTATTTAGTTGTGTTTCAGCTGTGGCCGCAGGCATCGGCCCAAGGAATGCGCAGCCGGTGGATGGGCTTCTGCATCGGCGTTGTCATCATCGCTCTGGCCACCTTTATTTAGGCCTGATACCAAATGATTCCATGTGCCGATCGGCACCTATGCCATAATACTCCGTAAACTATAGTGGGTTAACATTTTTAACGGGGTGGTAAGCGGTGCAAAACGGCTGGGTAGGAAAGACACTCCATGATCTGCAGGAAGATATCGAGCGATTGAAGGAACAGCTGGTCAATTGCGGCAATTTCACAGAACGCCAGCAGTTGCGTGATAAGCTCAATAAGCTGCGTCGAGCCCGGGCCTGTTATTTGAAATGGATTTACGGGGTCTGGGACCGCTTCTAAAGGGCGCTGCAGTTAGCTCCTTGCATAAAACCACTGGCGGTTATAAACAATATAGCCAACAGAGGCGAAAGGAGCACAAGCGGTGAATTGGCTTTATTTGGGTTTGGCAGCCCTATCCGGAGCGGCTATGGCCCTGCAAGGAACATTTAACGCGGCCCTGGGCAAGGTGATCGGAATCTGGCAATCGACCCTGGTGGTGCATGTCATCGGGGTGTTGACCGTATCATTGATTATTTTGGCTTTGGGGATAGGCTGGCAGACCAGCAAACTGCAGGAGGTTCCCTGGTACGCCTATTTGGGCGGTATTATGAATGTGGTGATTATATACGCAGTGGTGCGCACCATACCGCAGATTGGGGTTGGCAATGCCACCACTGCCATTATTGTGGCTCAGATTTTAACCGCATTGATCATTGACAACATAGGGGCTTTTGGCATGAAGCAATGTGATTTCCAAATAAGAGACATCTTAGGAGTGCTCCTGCTGGCCGTAGGCGCCCGCATCCTGTTGATGGAGTAGCCCGTAATAAGATCAAAGCAGGTTTACTTCTCGAAGCAAAATGCCGCAATGCCGGTGACAAAGCCCATGAGCATCAAGATCAGGCCGGCCACCGCACTCCAGAACGGGCGGGGCAGCAAATTATAGAAGAGGTCCAGGTAATAAGCCACCAGGTCCTCTTCTTTGAGTTTTTGAAGCTCACGGCTTATCTTGAGATAAGACAGACCTCCATAGGAAAACAAAACCAATCCTACTACAGTAAACACCGTCGCCGCTTTAGCCAACATCTTCGTTTCTCCCCGCCCTACACATTAATCATCATTATAATTATAGAAAATTTACCCCCATGGAACAATAAGGAGACAGTTCCCATAACTCAAGTGATCCGCCAAATTGTTTTGACTCCTGACAGATAATTATCCCGATAAAAGTCCCCGGCCGTTGTAAACATATCCAAACCTAAAGATTACATAAAATTTACTTATCAATTGATGTTAATTAATATTCAGATTGTAAAATTAAAATGAAAGGAGGTGAAATAAGAAATGATGAGAATGGAAGCAGATTTGCACATTCATACCACTGCCAGTGGTCATGGCTACAGCACGATAAAAGAGATCGTTGAGGCGGCTGGTGAAAAAGATTTAAAAACCATAGCGATTACCGATCATGGGCTGAACATGCCCGGAGCTCCTCACTGGTATCACTTTACGAATTTGATTTCTCTCCCCCGCGTAATGCAAGGAGTTGAGGTTTTAAGGGGTGTGGAAGCCAATATTCTGGACTCTGCCGGTAACATCGATATGCCGGAGATCGTATTGTCTGATTATCTGGATATCGTTTTGGCCGGATTTCACGATGACACTGGATATAGCGGAACAACTCTGGAGGAAAACACGGTAGCGATGGTGGCCGCGATAAAGAATCCCTTTGTGCACGTGATCACCCATCCCGGAAACCCTAAATACCCCGTTGACGCAGAAACAGTGGTAAGGGCCGCCAGGGATTATAATAAAGCCTTGGAACTGAATAATAGCTCATTCATAGTTCGACCCGGAAGTTTTCCGCTGTGCACTGACTTTGCCAAGATGGCTAAAAAATATAAGGCTTTAGTAAGCATCAACAGTGACGCTCACATTTGCTACAATGTCGGCGAAAATACCAAAGCTCTTGCACTGGCCTCTAAGGAAGGCATATCCAGGAATCAGATTATAAATTCTTCTTCACGGCGTCTGTCTGAGTACCTAGACTATCACAAGCAGCAATCGAAACTGGCTTTGAAAAAGGTTCAGTAAGGTTGCTGTCCAATCCTTTTTTTCTTTTAGAAAACAATACCTCTAACCATGAGGTTTTATCATAATTACAGGGACAAGGAAAACAGTGCTTTCACCTCCCTCCGAATTTCCCTCTGAGACTGCGATAATCAAAGGTAATTCGGGAATGATAGCCATTCCACGTTCCTATGCTTCCTCAACCTGCCGTCCTCTGCTGCCTCCCGAGCTAGGGGACGGTTCTCCCTTTCTGGGGGATGTGGTAATCTGTGATAAAAGTGAAATGTATGAGGCGGATCAGTTCATTGAGTTGCCAAAGGGGCGGGAGAAACCGCCCCTTGGTGCTTGCTTCGGACAATATAGCCGCTATGCCATTTCATATTTTAGCAGGCTGCAAGGCCTTTATTCTTTTTGTGATTTTGCCACATGGTCCAAAGCGGCCCCGCGATACAGATGGTTGAGTAACAGCCGGAAATGGTGCCAAACATCATGGGCAGGGCGAATGCTCTAATAGATCCGATATCATATATCTGCGCGAAAACATACACCACGGTAATACTTACAAACACCGCAATATTTGTGTTGACTGAGCGCATCATGGATTGATTGATGCTGGTGTCGACCAGTTCCTCAGCGGAGGTTTGTTTCCGGAAGATATGCTCATTTTCCCGGATACGGTCATAAATGACAATGGTATCATTGATGGAAAAACCGATGATGGTAAGAATCGCGGCAATAAATGCGTCGTTTAAGGGGATTTTAAAGATTATAAAAACCGCGGTGACGATAAAAACGTCATGAAACAAGGCAATAATTGCCATAGCGCCTGCAGAAAGCCCGCCGATATTCCTAAACCTGAATCCCACGTATACGAGTATGAGCAGAAATGAGAGCGCGATGGCGATCAACCCATTGGTGAAAAAATGCCTTCCGATGAATGGCTCAACGGTTAACGATTCGGACAATGTCAGCTGCCTGTCGGGATATGCCTGGGTGAGCGCCGCAGTGACAGCGCGTTCTTCCTCCGAGGTTAGCGCTTCATTGCCGGCCAGACTGACGATCAGCATTTGATTATCCAGGGCCATATTGGACTGCAGCTGGCAGTTGGTGATTTTCCCAACCGACTGTTGAATGATCTTCTCCGCTTGTTCGGCATCGATTGTGGATACGTAGGCGTATTTCAGTATGGTGCCGCCTTTAAACTGAATATCAAGATGGATGCCGTTGATAAAAGCGGCAACAATCCCGAATAACACGATGCAAAGCGAAATCGCGAAAAATATATGGCGGTGTTTATAGAATCTGATCATTGTGCAGCCCTCCTTGCACCAAAATACTGCGGTAAACGCAATGCCTTAAAATTGGCCAGTGAACGTATCATAAGGCGGGATGCGGTGACACCGGCAATAAAATTCATGATGACCCCGCATAGAAGGGTATACCCGAATGACAGCATGGCGCCGGAACCGAAGATTATCAAGATGATGGCCACGATGATCACTGTGATGTTGCCGTCAAAAACGGCCGAAAAAGCCCTTTCAAAGCCGGTTTCAATCGCCCTCAAGAGGGTCTTGCCCGCGTTAAGCTCTTCTTTGATGCGTTCCGATACGATGATGTTGGCATCTACGCCCATACCAACGGACAATATCAAACCGGCGATGCCCGGCAGCGTCAAAGTAAACTGCGGTACCGACAATGCCAGCAACTGGCCGGTAACCTGTAAAATCAAGGCGATGCATGCCACCAATCCGGGCAGGCGGTAATACGCCAGCATAAACAGGCAGACCAGTATGAACGCAACCTTGCCCGCCATCACCATTACCGCAAGGGCGTTGCTGCCCAGGGTGGGGCTGATAATATTGCAGTTTTTTACCACCAGCGAGTAGGGCAGAGCGCCTGAACTGATCTTATTGGCCAGCGAGACTGCGGCCTCCAGGCTTCCCAGCCTGGTTATCTGCGCATTGCCTCCCGTAATCTGTGTCATTACAGTTGCCGTAGAAATCAAGCTTTCATCCATATAAATATTTATGTTTTGCCCAACCAGCCGGCCGGTAGCCTTGGCAAACTTTTCCGCTCCAGCGGGAGACAGATCGAGATCGACAACGGGTTCATTATCAGCGGGGCTTAACCGGGCGGCGCATTTGGCTACATCGTTGCCTTCCAGGATAATACCGCCGTCAGGATCCTTGAAGGTCAGTCTGGCCGTCTCACCCAGCTCAGCTACCGCCTGTTGCGGGTCGAAATTGGCTTCATCCGATTTCCAGGGAAAACGGACGATTACTTTGCCATTGCTCTTGTCGATGGTTACATCCCGATCGGTAATGTTTTTGGCGTCCATACGGGTTTCAATGATGGTCCTTACAGCTTGGAGCTCATTTTCAGTCGGCTTGCGTCCCAGATCCCTGGGCTCATAGGTGGCCTCCACGCCGCCGCGGATATCTATTCCGTAGCGCATCTGGCCGGCGCCTTTGATTTCTAAACCGCCAATTTTGAGGCCGAAAACAGCAATGCCAAATAAAACAGCCGTTATTAAAACGATGATAAAAAAGACCCATTTAGAATTCATCAATTTTTCCTCCAATTATGACCGATGGTGCGCATCATCGCCTGGCGGCGACGGGGCCCTGACGAACGAAATGACACGGATAGGCGCTTTTTGAGCGCAGCTATCCCTCCGGGAGATCTGCCGCTCCCGAAGCAAAGCGGTTATATCATTTCATGCCGTCTTTTTCATGGAGAAAAAGGGTTATCTGGATAGAATCGAATTGTAAACACAGGCTGCCGGCGAGCCGGGAAGAAAAGAAGAGACATATGATCTGGGCGGCGATCCACGAGGTTAGAACGCTGAACAGCAGCCATTGGGAGTGTTTCGCCGGCGAAACTAAAATCTCTGCAGAAGTAGCGGTAATGGCTAAATCATTAACATGCCATAGAACAGTTGCGCCGCTCATGGATGAGCGTTCCGCCCCTCCGTTGATGGAAGAACTGTTTAAGAGATTCCCATCAAAAGAGACGCCGATAAGAGGTGTACCATATGCAAAAATCAAGGAGCAGGCCAGCAGGCAGATCCAAATATGCTTTTTACATACTTTCTTATGCATGCAGTATGCCTCCTATCCAATGTTAGCTATAGCTATTATAACAGCTATTATAATACTTGATGTATCTGCGCGCCATGCCAATCTTTTAGAAATAACTTCCGTGTTTCACCACAAGGACTTCAGAGCAACCGACAATCCTTGAAAAGCGGGAGGCTCTACCACATCATGGTCCATTCCCGCCGCAGCCAGGGTATATAAGCCGTTTTGCAGAGCAAAACATTCCAGGGTATTTTCCTGGGGATTCACTATCCAGTAATGCTGCACCCCGGCTTCCTGATATATCTGCAATTTCTGCAGGCGGTCTTTGCGGCCGTTGGAAGGAGACAAAATTTCCACCACCAGGGTGGGAGGACCATCGATGCGGGTGTCTTTCACTATTGATTGTTGAAGGCCGGAAATATATAAAATATCCGGCTGGACTACGGATATGTCCTGAAACGTAACATCCAACGGAGCGTTAAAAACCTCTCCTTGGGGATCAGCCTCCATAAAATAGTCTTCCAGGAGCCTTTGCAAGCGGCGGGAAACCCGCTGGTGCATAACATTGGGCGAAGGTTCTTTGACCAACATGCCGTTGAGGATCTCAAAACGATAGCCCGGTTCATCGGGGATTTCCAGATAGTCCTGATAAGTAAGCTTTTTGGCGGGCCTGGTCTCATAGCGGGCTGACTGTTCATGAACCCCACCGCCATCCAGCGCTTTAACTACCTCCTCAAGCTGGTAACGATACTGCCTGCGGCCCAGTTCAACAAACGGAATCCTCTTTTCACGTGTATATCTCCAAATCGTTTCTACCGACAGGTTCAAGGCTTCAGCAAGGCTTTGGGCGGTTATCAGATCTTTGTCCGCTTTCATATGCTCACCTCCAACTCCATTGTATGTAACTTTGCAATTATTATCAACCAAAATAAACAATTATAAACTAAAACAAACCGAAAGACGTGGGTTGCGGCTCGAATAGCGCTCTTATTCGCCAAGCAATTTGCCGTACCTGATCGAACTATGGAAGCTTTTTCGGGGTGTTCCACTTAACAAAGCTGCAGATCGTTGCGTTTTATCCAACGGTAATCTCTGGCGGAGTAGATCTGGCGGAGCATGAAATCATTTTATGACAAAAACGGTCGTTCATGTCTGATTCGCAGCAGTTCATGATATTGTGGCAGGAAATAGCAATAAAATGTCGTAATGGATAGTATTGGCAATATTGGTGGGGGATAGACAATGAATTCATTTCAAAAGGCAGAAAAAATGAGGGGGTAGGTCATGAAACGAGTTTTACAGCCACGCTTCTTGCTGATCGCACTTCTATTATGCGCCATTTTCTTCGCGTATCCTGACAGCGCTTTAACAAAAGCTGAAGAATTGAGTAGTTCTGCAAATGACGCCATTACCGTTGAAATTGTGGACGACAATGATTCGCCCGAAAACCCTCCAGACAACACCCCAGAAAACACGCCACCATTAAACAACGATCAAGAACCGGAATTGAATCTGAACATCACTGAAAATCCTGTAAAAAAGCCAACTTCGCCGGAGGAATATCGTGAACGCCGCTCCCAACTAATCGAGCGGAGAAAAGAGCGTGCAAATCAAAATATTGATGCGGCCTTTTCAGCAACAGAATCCACCGAAGAAGTAATCGAGATATGGACTGCGGAGGATTTGTACAACGTTCGCTATAATTTGAGCGGCCATTATATCCAAATGGCCGATATTGATTTAAGCGAATATGAAAACTGGGAACCTATTTGCACGGAACCCAACCCATTTACTGGTAGTTATGATTTTCATGGGTATATTGTGGCTAACTTAACTATTAATAGACCCGACACCGATCATGTCGGATTGTTCGGTTATACGTCAGGGGATTCAGAAAGGGTTAGACTAGATAATGCTCGCTTAGTTGATGTGGATATTGTTGGAGGATATTTCGTAGGGGCTTTGGTTGGTGAAGGTTACTATACCACAATCGATATGAGTTTTTCTAGTGGTAAAATTGTTGGTGAAGGTGCTATTGGTGGGTTGGTAGGTTATGTATGGGACGCAGAGTGCGAAGAGGCTGGCGTGACAAATTCATATTCTACCTGTAGTGTTACTGCCACAAATGACAATGACGGAACGGGAGGGCTCATAGGACTCAACGGCTTAAATGTAGTCAATTGCTATGCCATTGGAGCTGTAAATGGTAGTGATTATTGTGGCGGATTGATTGGTACTGATGCTTTCGGTATACAACCAGGTTCATATTATAATTCACAGACATCGGGACAATTTGATGCCGACAAGGGTACACCTAAAACTACCTTGGAAATGGGTATGCAGGAAACTTACATCGATTGGGACTTTGAAAACATATGGGGAATCGACCCGAACGAAAATGACGGCTACCCTTATCTGAGAGCCGGAGGCAAAGTCATTTCCAAAGACCTCTTGGGCCTGCGCCCCTTCTGTGGCTATAACGGCTTGGTCAACCTCTCCACCGGCAACTTCATCCAGCAGAACACCGATATCGCCATCCCCCTGCCCGGACCCGGCTTGCGGTTCACCCGCTTCTACAACAGCCAGGATGACTATACCGGCCCATTAGGAAAGGGCTGGACGCATAATTACAATGTCCATCTCGCCGTCAACCCTGACGGCAGTATTGCCGTGTCTTATGCCGACGGCCATGTTTATGTATTCACCCTTGACGGCAGCGATTACAGCCCTCCTCCCGGCTGCTACGAAGAACTGGCTTTAGGCCCTGATGACGGCTATACCCTGACCTTCAAGGATCACAGCGCATATATTTTCAATGCCTCCGGACAACTGGAAAGCATCACCGATCAGAACGGCAACAGCCTGGAATTCACCTACAGCAGCGACCTGCTCACCACCGTAAACGATCCGGGCAGCGGGCAGACCTTGAGCCTTGATTACGATAGCGAAAACCATTTGACCGAGATCACCGACCTCATGAGCCGCAGCGTAGCATACGGCTATACAGATGGCAATCTGACCACGGTACAGGACTTAAACGGAGGATTGACCCAGTACGGGTACGATGCCCACGGCCTGACCACCATCACCCTTCCGGAAGGAAATACGGTCTTAACCAACAGCTATGACGACAGCTCCCGGGTGCTTGAGCAGAGCGACGCCCTAACAAACAGCTGGCAATATGCATACAGTGATTCCCAAACAACCATTACCGGACCAGAGAACGATGTCACCGGCTATGGTTACGACGATCACTTCTGCGGCATCAGTGTAACCGATCCGCAAGGGGCCGAAACCGTCTACGGCTATGATCAAAACTACAACTGCACCAGCATCATCGACGCTTATGAAAATGAACAAACCTTTGCCTATGATGACCGCGGCAACCTGACCTCGGCCACCAACGTTTTTGGCACCACCGAATATGAATATGATTCTAACGACAACCTTATCACCATCACCGACCCGGAAGAAAAGGAAACCAGTTTCACTTTTGACAGCAACCACAATCTGACCAGCATCACCGATCCCGATGATGCCGTCACCAGCTTCACCTATTATGCCGACGGTCAGATCCACACCCGGACCAATCCTGAAACCGATGCCGGCACCGGTACTGTTACCTATACCTATGACGACGGATTCCCGGATACCATCACTGATCCTCTGGGAAACACCACCACCCTCAGCTATGATCTGGCCGGGCGATTGCTCAGCATCACCAACGACCTGGGCAAAACCACCGCCTACAGCTATGATGACGCCGGCAATCTGCTGAGCGTAACCGACCCCCTGCAGAATTCCATCAACCTCGAGTATAACGGCAACAACCAGATCATCGCCTTCACCGACGCCAATCAAAATGTGACCACCTACGGTTATGACGATAACAACAACCTGATTAACGTAACCGATGCCTTGAATCAAACCACCGCCTACGCCTATGACAGCAATAACCGCCTGGCGTCGGTCACCGATGCCAGGAACAACACCACCACTTACGGCTACGACTCAAACGGCAGGCTTACCGCCATAACCGATGCCTTGGGCCACACCATCAGCTATGACTACGATGACGTCGGCAACATCACCCAGATCACCAATGCCCTCCAAAATCCGGTCTACAGCTATGAATACGACCCGGTCACCTATCTTATGGAAAGCGTCAAAGACGCTCTTAACAACACCAACACCCTGCAGTACGACACTATGGGCCGGCTGACCCAACATACCAATCCGCTGCAGCACAGCAGCCAGTTTGACTACGACAATGTAAACCGCCACAACCAGACCACTGACGCCATCCAAGGCGTAGCCAGCCAGGGCTTCGACGCCCTGGGCGCTCGCATAAACCTTACCGACAGCAACAACAATGAACGCGATTACAGCTTCGACCTTCTGGGACGGCTCACTTCCCGCAGCACCGCTACCGGTACCGTAGAATATGCCTACAATGAAATCGGCCAGTTGTCGACCTTTACCAATGGCCGCGATCAGAACCGCACCTGGCAGTATGACGACGCCGGACGCCCCATATCCATGACCGACCCCGACGGAACCATCACCTATACTTACGATGGCAACGGCAACCTGTTGACTGTGACCGATACCCAGGGAACCATCACCCGCCAGTATGACGCTTTAAATCGCGTCACTAGCTACACCGATGCCGGCAACCATGCCATCGGCTATCAATATGACGAAGTCGGCAACCTGAGCAAATTGACCTATCCCGACACCAAACAAGTGGAATATACCTACGATGCAGTCAACCGCCTCACCCAGGTGAAGGACTGGGCCAACCGCATCACCACCTATGTTTACGATGCCAACAACCGCTTAATCGAAACCAACCGCCCCGACGGCTCCAAAGAAACCCGCGCCTACAACGAGGCCGGTCAGTTGACACAGTTGAAGGATCAAAAACAAAACGGATCAATCCTGTATCAATACGACTATGTTTATGATGCCGCCGGCAATCTGACCGATGAAAACGGCACCCTGCCTGAGCCCGCCAATGCGCCGGACGATTCCAACGTCACCTGCACCACTGACAACCGCATGGCCACTTATAACGGGCAAACCGTAAGCTATGATGCCGACGGCAATCTGAGCGGCGGTCCCTTGAACGGGCAGATGACTCAGTATACTTTCAACTCCCGAAACCAGCTAACCGCCGTGGGAACCACAACCTACAGCTACGATGCCGAAGGCCACCGCATCGCAGTCAATATTTCCGGTACAGAATACGATGATGTTATCAACCCCCAGGCGGCCTTGAGCCAGGTTCTGGTCAGAACGACTGCAGACAATGCCACCTACTACGTCTACGGCCTGGGTCTGATCGGCGAGCAGAGCCAATCCGGCTACCGGGTTTACCATCCCGATTTCAGGGGCAGCACGGTGATGCTCACTGATGCCGGGGGCTCAGTTACCGACCGCTGCATGTACGACGCCTACGGCAATCTGATGAACCACAGCGGCAGCAGCGACATTCCCTTCCTGTACAACGGCCAGTACGGCATCATGACCGACGGCAACGGTCTGACCTATATGCGCGCCCGCTATTACAACCCGGAAGTGAGGCGCTTCGTATCCCAGGATAGCATTGAAGGAGATATCGGGAATCCACTGAGTCTGAATCTGTTCTCATATGTGGAGAATAACCCGGTCAGTTATGTGGATCCCACGGGGCATATTAGTGTAGAACGTAGTGTGTACTTATATAATATGAGGTTCTTTGATAACGATTTAGGCAATAGGGATTGGGCAAGGAATGAAATTGAAAAACTAAATCCGTTTGAACAAGCACAAATGGCTTGGATCATAAAATATATAAGAGCAAAAGAAAACTATGTAAATAGTGTCATAGAGTATTCAGGCCCTTATGATGCACAAGCTGCTGCGGATGCCTTTGATGTTAGTATGGGTTATCTAGGCGGAGAGGCAGTCGTTGGGGGTTTTGTAATTACTAAGAGCGCGGGGAAGAGTGTTGATCCAAATAAGCTTAACCATATATTTGGAAAATCTGAGCATAATCTTGGAGGCTTATTGAAAAAATATAGCGGCGACCAGACCAAAGCTTTTAATGCTTTGGAGAGTGCTACGCAAAAATATGTAAACAAAAACAATATTACAGGTAATTTTAAAGATATTGTCGTTAATGTTAAAGGTGTAAATGTCACTGTAAGAGGAACTGTAATAGATGGGCAGGTCAAAATTGGTACTGCCTTTATTCCTTGATGAAAGGGGATGCTGATTTATGACATATGAGAATCTTGAGAGGAAATTAATGGAGATGTTATTAGCTGGTAATGATGATGTACTAATCCGACTTAGAGAGCAGTATAAATCATCCAAAGTCATATCAAGGGAGCATTCTGAGGTTGGCTTTTTTACTACATTTTTACAACAAGATAGAAATGATTTGTGCATAGATGGAAAGTCATTTCAAATTGGTGATGTTGACGGAAGTGTAAATGGAATTGATGGAGCAGTTGGATTTGTACTCTACATTAAAAATGGTTTCATTTCCATGCTGGAGGGATATACAAATGCAATTGATAAATGGCCTGAGGTTGATGATGAAATAGTGCTAACGTATGATTCAGGAAATGAAAGAGATGTTGAACGACTCAAGAGAAAATGGGCATAAGAACCGAGCTTGACCCGGAGATACGCGGGGCGCACGCGGGGACGTTTTATCTGTGTCATGCGGATGCCTTTGATGTTAGTATGGCTTATCTAGGTGGAGAGGCAGTCGGTGGGGTTTTTGTAATTACTAAGGGCGCGGGGAAAACAACAAGAGAAGCTTTGTTAGAATCTGTTTCAAATCAAAAGCTAAAAAATGCGATAGACCAGATTTATCGTCCAGGAGCAACAATTGGGGA
>NZ_DCEA01000054.1:37902-38378 GCF_002316705.1 Syntrophomonas sp. UBA1041 | reverse complement strand
GGTAGTGGTTATGGGCTTGCTGTCCAGAAGATCCTCGGCAATGGTTCCCACACTGGCCAGCTCCAGGGGTCTTTCTATACGCAGTTGCTGCAGGACGAATTCGCTTTCGCTGTTGATCGACCCGGCCGCTGCGGGAATATGAGGCTGGGTTCCGCCATGATTCTTAAAGCAGGCGTAGCTTATAGCTGCGGCGATGGAATCAACGTCCGGGTTTTTGTGTCCTATTACGTATACAGGTTTAATGTTCTCCGTCTCCTTTCAGAACCTTTCCATAATAACCTCCCCCGCCGGCTTGGATATTCAGCCGGCCCTTCCTCATCCCGAGAATCAAAGCGGCCAGACGCGCTCCCCCCACCTTGGCTATCCGCTCCATAGGGGCATTTTCAAGGATATCGATTTCACTGGAAAAGGCCTGCCATAGGCTTTGCAGGGTACGGGGCCCCACTCCCGGCAAATCTTTCAAAGGAACCCGGTAA